>JBHLQY010000060.1:0-15083 GCA_048883105.1 Candidatus Thorarchaeota archaeon
ACTAAAAATTCTATCATTGGTAGTAATGTAAAAGTTGAGAATATAAGTAAAGATAATTTAATTATTGGTGATAAGAGTGCTTTTTAATGATTTTCTAAAATTGGAATTTTCAATAATTGAAACCTACTAATTTTGTCATACTCTTTTTAATTAAGTAAAGTATTAATTTTAGCAAGATAAATTTATTAACTAATGATTACAAGTTTTTTTTATTAGAAATAAAAAATAATTCCGATAAGTTATTATGCCTTACAACGTCGCCTTTGACCTATCTCACAAACCTAGGGGAAAAATTGATGAAAACTATACTGAACTCCGAGATCATTTAAATGCAAACGATTTTGTTTGTTATAATTTTTTAGAAACACCTATTACCCAAGAATCTTTAAAAATATACGATATTTTGGTCTTTGTCTGTCCCGATTATGCAAAAATAACACCTCCAGAAATATTAGAAATTGTAAATTGGGTAAAAGAAGAGGGAGGTGGCTTACTTTTACTCTCTCATGCAGGGGGTGATAAAGGCAGAAGTAGTAATTTAAGTGAATTAAGTGAGAATTTTGGTATTTCCTTTGAAAATGATCAAGTTCTTGATGAGATGAATAATAGTGGAATGGAAAATCTTCCAATCATAACAGCTGCTAATTTTATTCCACCCCACCCTGTAACCAATGGTATAAACGAAATTTGTTTCCGCGCCGGGTGTTCGCTTACAGTTCTTGGAGGAGCGATTTCTGTAGTTTCTTCAAATGAAACATCTGAACCTTTTTCAAGTCCGTTAATCTGTGTTGCAGAACTGGAAAATGGTAGAGTATGTGCCACCGGAAGTTATGAAATGTTTAGAGATAGAACTGGAGGAGGATTTCAAAACGATGAGCATGCTAGATTAGCTTTAAATATTTTCGAATGGTTATTAAGTGAACATAGGAAGGAAATTACTCAACATGGTACGGTTCATGCTGCTCCTACTGCTCCAGCTCAACCCACTTCAAATCAATTAGCAGAACAATTTACATCACCGTATAGTTCTGATATAGATACACAAAGTATTGATTCTACAATAAAATTTTCCTCAAAAGAGGAATTAACAGGTCTTTTAAATACATATTTACATCAAATTAATACTATTAAAAATAACATTGAAGATCTCGTCAAACATATAAATATTTATGGTGATGCTATTTTTAAGCAAGTACCACAAATAGATGAAATGACAGAAGGTATTCAGGATTCTTATCAAATAAATGAAAGTGGTGCGCAAGAAACTAATCCTCTCTCAGCTTTACCATCAAAACCTCTGGACTTTGAGAAAAGAGTCAAAAAGGGAAAAAAAAAATCCAAAGAAGTCCTCATTGGACTGGAACCTGTAGAATACAAAGAGCGAGATACTATTGAAAAAGGATCAGATATAGCTTTAGCTGAAATAATTAAGAAAAAAAAAAAAAGAAAAAAAAACCTAAGGCTAAGGTCGGGAAAGTACCTAATGGTGAAAATGAAATATTAGAAGCAGAATTGGAAGGGTTAGAATCGAAATTAAATTCTGTTTTTAATTTAATAAATTTTATCGAAAAGAAGCACGAATCTGGTAAATTGGATGATAAATCTTATGAAAAACAAACGCGCAAACTGCAAAATGATTTAGGGCAAACTAAAAAACGTATTACAGAAATTAGGAATATTTTAGAAAGTTAAAGTAATTATTAAGCTAAGGAAAATTATCTTTAACTACTTTCTCTCGTTTTGGTTTTACAGGATGGCCATCCGGTATATATGGTTGAGCATATTTATTAACAATTTCAAAAAAATCCCTATCAGAAACTCCTCTTGTAATTTTCTTTTGTTCTTCTTTGATTTTTTCAAAGGCTTTTCTTAGATCCTCTTTGGATGTTGATTCATGAACAGTTTTTACTTCAGTTACAATCTTATTTATTATTTCTTCAGGTATATCTAAATCCAAAATTTTTAATTTACTCTCTAATGCATGAATAATTGATTTTGAACCAGAAAATTTCCCTAAATAGAATTTTCTTCTTTTTCCTACTATATGAGGATTAATTGGTTCATAAGTTAAAGGATGCGCTAATATAGCGGCGATATGTAGCCCACTTTCATGAGAAAAAGCATAATCTCCAACAATAGGTTTATATTGAGATAAAGGTTTACAAAAATATTTCTCGCAAACTTCGGATAATTCAGGTAATTGATTTAATTTAATTCCCGTATTAATTCCTAATCGATGTAAGTTCATTACTACTTCGTCTAAGGCTGCGTTTCCGGCTCGCTCACCATACCCATTAATACATGTATGCGGATATTGGCATCCATGAAGAACCCCTGTAATTGTATTTGCTACTGCTAAACCAAAATCATTATGAGTGTGAATCCCCATATATATTTTTTCTTTTTGGGGTTCTATCACTTCCTTCTTGATTCGATTTATTAAATATCTAGTTGAAAATGGCGTTAAAACACCTACAGTATCACCGAGAACTATTCTTTCAGCACCCGCTTCTATAGCAGTTAAAAACACATTTTTTAAATGATTAAAGTCGCAGCGTGTTCCATCTTCAGAAACCCAGTTAACTTTAAATCCATTATCCTTTGCGTAATGAATAGCATTTTTTATCATTTTCAATTGAAATTCTTCAGTATGTTTTAACGTTTTCCTAAAAATTGGAGATATTGGCATAAATACTACAATTTCTTCGAGATCTGCAGCAATACAAGCGTCTATATCGTCGTTTCTAGGCCTTGCTATACCAAGTATCGTAGATCTTCTAAAATTTTCATTTACTATCGCTTTAACTATTTTTTTTTCGGATTCTGAAACTGCTGGAAAACCTACTGCTATTAATTTAACACCGATTTCATCCATCAACTTTGTTAAATGTATTTTTTCATCAATGGTAAGATATACTGTTGGACTTTGCTCTCCATCTCTTAGCGTTTCATCCCAAATATAAGACTCCTTTGGAATTTTAAGATCAGAATATTCGAAGGCGATCTTATTATAATCAATAAGTAGCTTTTCGAGTTCTTCTTTAGTAAACTTATAAGACATAACTAATTCTCCACGATGATAGTTAATAATAGAAATTAAAGAAGTTAAATAAAGTTCATTTTATAAAAGTATAATGGCAAAAAACTATAAGGAATTGGATTTTAATTAAAAAAAAAACTTGAAATTTCTTATGCATTTCTTTCCTTCATTCATCAAACAGTTGTTTATTTGAGGAGATACATCAAATTTTATTCCTAATCCTTCAAACCAGCCTTCAATTCTGTCATAAATACCACAAATATAATCGTCTAAGACACCAATACGTTTAATCCCATCATAAGCAAAACATTTATGCATTTCAAATGTTAATTCATTATCGTTGGAAAATTCGTATGAGAACTTCATAAAATCTGCTTTTACAATATCAACAACCTTATCCATGAAGTTCTTTAATTCTTCCAATGTTTTTATTTTTTCAATGCCAAGAACCTTTTTGAACCTTTTACACTCAACAAAACCTAACCCTCGTGAAGCAGCTTTATTGATTTTGTTTGTTTTTTCAATTCCAACCTTTCTTAATGAATGTAGAAACCACATGCCATCATGAGTCATCCAAGATTTGAATAACAGTTCCTTTATTTCCTTTCCATTTAGAGTTTTCATTTTTCTTCATTAGATTTTCTTCTCGTTATAAGTAGCGCGCTTCAAGTTGAGTACCACAAGATTTACATATCCTGCCGCGCCAATGAGCTAACGTTTGACATGAAGGACAACTATTTAATTCTATAGTTTTAGCAATCCAATCTTCCTTACTATGTTGTTTACGATAATTAACGTCAAATTTAACTTTTTTTATAAATTCTTTAACAGGAAAACGTTCTATAATCTTACACGGGAATTCATCACAATCTACGCAACTTTCGTATCCTCTTTTCAAGACACATGATTTCATTGGACACATCTTGCAAATAAATAGCGGTTCTTCAGATCTACATCCTTCACAAATTATTTGGTCTGGTTTAATTCCTATCATTTTTGCGAGTTTTTCTTTCAGTTGTTCATCATTTGTTATGTAAGCAATTCGGAATGAGCAAACTCTACAATTTGTCCCGCAATATGCCATAAAATTCGGATCTTCCATCTTAACTCAATACATTTTATTTATTGTTTTTATGTAATATAAATTTGAATTCACAGCAATTATCCCCATTAGAAAAACGTTTTACTGGAATGATTTCTCCATTAACTCCCATAGATTCTAACCAACCTCTATGTCTATGATTACAAGCGCACTTATATTCAGATTCTGCTTTAGATTTCTCTACTTCTTTCCAAATGAAGCATTTATCTACTATACCGACGCCTTCAGTATCAGAGTGAGCAATAAACCTGAATTTCATAACTTGGGGAATAATAACATCCATAAATGTATTTATTACTTTTAACATCTCAGGTATCGTTTTAATTGACCCCTTTTTGATACCTAATGCACTCATAATATGTCGAGATTCGATCTTTCCCATCGAAAAAACAACCCTATTATTCATCGCATTTGCTTCTTCAATTCCATATTCTCTTTTAGATTTTAAAAACCATTGACCATCATGTTGAGCCCAGCACATCTGAAGCAGAAATTTCTGTGTAGCAAGAGGAATATCATATTTTTCTTTTATTAAATTACTAGAATCATCTCGATTTTTAACTATTGTAGATTTTTCATACATATAAATTCCTTTTAAACTTAATTTGATTCGATAATAACAGAGATGCAAATACTTATATAATTTTCCGATTGAAAACAACCTTTTTCAAGTTGAAAAAAATAAAATGCAAAAATTCTAAATAATTTCAATAATAATATTAAGATCAATAGAAACCTTTTTTAAGTTGAAAATAAGAATTGATGTAAAATGCCCCAAAAAATAATAGAAGATCTAAAAAAGTTTTTGAAAAGCGCCAAACTTTCGGGTTATGAGATAAATGCATATATAACGCTATTGCTCTCAAATCATTTAACAGCACGAGAGTTAAGCGACAGATCAAATGTTCCTAGTGGACGAATCTACGAGGTATTAGAGGAATTAAATGAAAGAGGAATGGTTGAAATTCAAGAGTCCCGACCAAAAATGTACAGGGCAAAATCGTTTAATTTAGCATTTAAAAACCTAATTTCTTATATAACCACTTTAAACAAAAGGAATGTTTCATATTTAGTTGATCAAGCAAATTTTCTAGAAGCTAACTTATATGATTCCAATCTTTTAGTAAAGAAAGAACCTTCAAGAGTTTTTTGGCAAACTGCTTATGGAGCTCAATCAATTATATCTATGTATGTTAAATATTTTCATGAATTACAAGATGAATTACTAATGATTGATTTTATCAACAAAAATACAGTAAAAATCCTTCCTTATGGCAAGAAATTATTTGAAGGTATCAAAAGGGCTCTTGAGCATGGTGTACGAGTAAAAATATTATGGTCCTTTGGTTTCGATGATAGACCCCTCTCAGACGATCAAAAAATAAAAAATTTAATACTTTTTAAAGAAATAAGTGAAAAACTGCTCAGACTTTATAATTTATCAACAGGACTACATGAATTTGAAATGAAATTTATCCATAAAACGATTCCATCTTATTATGATATCTTTGATAAAAAGAGAATACTCTTTAAACTTCAAAATCCACTAAATCCTTGGCAGATCTTTGCAAGTATGAACGTGTTAGATTTAACTTTAGCAAAAGATTTAAGAGAAAAATACTATGATGTTTGGACTTTTGAAGCTTTTGAAGAAAATGCTCAATAAAAAAGAGATATATAAAAAAAGAAGATGCTTCACTTAATAACATCTGTTATAAAACAGGTTTCTACAATTCTTATTCCTTCAATTTGGCTGATTTTATCTTCTATCAAAGGATTAAATTGTTCTATTGAGTTAATTTCGATCATCATAAAGAGGCCACAATCACCGCTTAATCTCCAAATATTGCTAATTTCTTCGATTTTTTTTAATTCGGCGACAATCCTCTTAATCTCTTTAAAATCAGGCTCGACTTTAACGGTCGCGCGAGTCTTTGGTTTCGAGTCAATCGAATATTTTATTGTAAACTTTTTAATTACCCCTTCATCGACTAATTTTTTAACACGACGGCGAACTGTTGCCTCCGTCTTCCCAATTTTTTGCGAGATTTCGTTAAACGATATTCGACTATCTTTTTTTAATTCTTCTAAAATCTTAACATCAATAACATCAACAAGTAATTTTTTTCTTACTTCCACTTCTCAATACCTCTTATGACAGTTTTTTTATAATTGTAAAACTCTATAATAAAAAGTGAAAATTAATAATTAAAATTTATCATTTCACTGTTAGGAATTTTTAATTATTTTGTCGATAAATCACTATTTTATTAATGAAACTAGTAATTTGATATAAATTTTATTGTTGAAATTAGAAATTTGTTTTTTAAAATGGTTTAATTATAAGCAAAATTAATGACTTTAAAACAATAAAATTGATTAATGTAAAAATAGTAAGTATTAATATGAGCAATTATTTCTTAGGATTGGACTGCTCAACTCAGAGTTTAAGAGCTGTTGTTATTGATTTTGATTTGGGAGAAATTATATATACAACTAGCATTAGCTTCGATAATGAATTATCACATTATAAAACACAAAACGGCATTATAATTTCTGAAGATCCTACGATTGTTCACTCTTACCCTCTTATGTGGGTTGAATCGTTAGAATTATTATTCGAAAGATTAGATGATAACTCAATAGGAAATATTAAAGCAATATCGGGATCTGGGCAACAACATGGAACTGTGTATTTGAATGATAAATTTGAATCAGTGCTTCGTAATTTAAATCCCAATGAGCCTTTATTTAAACAATTAGAAAATACTTTTTCTCGAAAAACGAGTCCAATCTGGATGGATAGTAGCACATTTAAACAATGCAAGGAAATTCGCGAAACGGTTGGAGGAATGGAAGCTATTATTAAAATTACTGGTTCTAATACTTTTGAAAGATTTTCTGGTCCTCAAATTAGAAAATTTTATCAAGAAAATCTCGAAGCTTATAATAAAACCTCAATAATTCATCTTGTTAGTTCATTTATGGCATCGATTTTATTAGGTAAAAATGCTCCAATTGATCACGGAGATAGTGCAGGCATGAATCTTATGAACATTAAAACTAAACAGTGGGATGAAAGGGCCATAAATGCTACAGCTCCTAATTTAAAGCAAAAACTACCATCTCTTACCAATTCTTACGATATTATAGGTAAAATATCTCCTTATTTTGTAAGGAGATACGGTTTTAATCCTAATACTCTTTTAGTTGCTTGGTCTGGAGACAATCCAAATAGTTTAATTGGTGTTGGCTTAATTAATAAAGGCAAAGTTGCTATAAGTTTGGGTACCAGCGATACTTATTTCGGGTATTTAAAGGATTTATATTTAGATTTGAATGGTGAGTGTCATGTTTTTGGTGCTCCAACTGGAGATTATATGAGCTTAATTTGTTTTAAAAATGGATCTTTAGCAAGGGAAAGGATTAAAGAAAAATTTAATTTAGATTGGAATGGCTTTTCCGAGATTTTAATTAAAACTCCCTCGGGTAATTTCGGAAAAATAATGCTTCCCTATTTTTTTCCTGAAATAGTGCCATTAGTATTAGATTCTAAAGTATACAGGTTTGGTTTTGATGAAAATGACTTGGAAGGAAATGTAAGAGCAATAATAGAATCCCAATTCCTCTCGATGAGGCTACACTCCGAGTGGATTGGAGAAAAACCAAAAGAAATTTATGCAACTGGAGGCGCATCAGCAAATAAAGATATTTTGCAGGTTGCCGCCAACATTTTTAATACACCTATTCGACGATTTGAAATAACACACTCGGCTGCTTTAGGAGCTGTTTTTAGAAGTGCAAAATCTTATTACGATTTCATTAACATTAAGAAGAGTTGGGAAGAAATATTAATTAAATTTCATCAAGATAGCGATATTATCGAGCCACAAAAAAAGATAATAAGGTTATATGATGATATGCTTGGACTTTATAAAAAATGTGAAGATTTTATTTTAAGAAATGGTGAAGATCCAGAATTTTTTCGAAAAAAATTTATTAAAAAATATTTTCCTCCTCAAATTTAACTCTTTTAATGATAATATCCGATAAATAATCAATAAATAAAAGTTATTTAGGAATGAAACAATTATAATATATATTTAACAAATCCTATTATTTTATCATTAGAGGCTAAAAGAAGATGAGTAAGGAAATTCCGGAGAATGTAAAGGAATCCCTCCGAGCAATTGGGCTTACCGATTATGAAATCTCAATTTACCTTACCTTAATTTCAATGGGACCAATGGATGCGCGGGAACTTTCAGAAGCTTCAGGGGTACCGTATTCTCGAATATATAATATATTAACTCAACTCGAAAAAGATAAAATGTGGATAATAAAAGAGGAGGAATCAAGACCCTCACGTTATTTTGCCAAATCCCCTGATGAGGCATTAATTATCGCAAAGAAGCAATACAACGATAATTTTGACGATCATTCAAATAAGATTATTCACACATTAACCCCGATATATCAATCACACGATACCCCTATAAAAATTGCCTTGTATATCCATAGAGGCAGGGATGTTTGTTTAAATAGAGCTCTCTCATTGATTGAAATGGCAAAAAATTCAATTTATTTAGTTTCTACGGATTCAGATTTTTTAGAAGCTTTTTACGATGATATTAAGAAAGCTAGAGCGAGGGGAGTTATAGATCTTAAATTATTAGTCGAGGATAAAGCTCTGGAAGATGGTAAATTTATGAAATTATTAAAAAAATATAAAGAACTCTGCGAAATTAAATCTCGAGATCAAGTCTTTGGTAGTTCCATTATTATCGATGAAGGTGAAGATGCCTTCATAGTCCTTTCTCAAAGATTTTTCGAAAGATTGTCTTATTTTGGAATTGTCACTGACCATATTGCTTTTGGTCCAGCTTCATTATTTTATTTTAGTTATCTTTATGACTCTGCAAATGAAGCAAAACTCTGAAAAATAATAATAATATTCTGAACTTTACCTTATTAATTTATTAATAACATTATGACTGATTTTCAAGGTATATTTCCAGCGACTATTACTCCAATAAAAGAAGATTTTTCTATTGATTTGAAGAGTTTTAAAAATTATTTAAGCTGGTTAATAGATCAAGGTGTTAATGGTTTTGCTATAAATGTTGATACGGGTGAGGGTCCTTCTTTAACCTCTGAAGAGAGAATGGTGCTATTAAAGGCTGCTAAGGATATATCTGGAGGCTTAAAATTAATTGCGGGAATAATAGGTGGATCAACCGAAAGCGCTATTAGAGAAGCCAAAAACGCAATATCTTGTGGTGCAGACGCCTATTTAATTTTTCCAAATGCAGTATTTAGAGGTAAACCTCAGGATTCAAATTTAATTTATAAATATCACCAAGAAATTGCTTCAGAAACAAATACAGACATTATTATATTTAATTTACAAGATGCCCTTGGAGGATGTCTCTATACAAATAAAACTCTGAAAAAGCTATTATCAATACCTCAAGTAAAAGCTATAAAAGAAGCGAGTTTCGATATTTCAATTTATAAATCAGTTTATGATTTCTTAAAAAATCAAAATAAAAAAATCTCATTTTTAACTGGAAATGATAATTTCATATTAGAATCCTTTTTACTAGGTGCTGATGGTGGTTTATTAGGGTCGTGCGCTCAGTTAACTAAGTGGCAAGTTGATTGTTTTAAATATATTAAATCTAAACAATTTGAGCAAGCAATTAAGCTATCAAATTTATTTCAACCTATAGTTGATATAACCTTTATACCACCCGTTAGAAATTACCGTGCTAGAACTAAATATTCATTGATGCTTCAAGGTATCATTCCTAATGATTTTGTAAGACCGCCTTTAATGGAAATATCTGAAAATGAAAAAAAAGCTATAAAGGATGCATTAAAATCCTCAGGAATAATAAAAAATTAAAAAAATTATTCAATTCTGATAGATTTATTTTTATATAAAGGATCTCTAATAGCACATCCTGTATTTTGTCCATCTCTCATAAATTGTGAACATTTTGAACACGATATACAAATTTTATTTTTATCAATAATCCCATCTTGAAAAATTTGTTTCGGAAAATCAGGATTAGCAAACGCCATCCTTCCAAAACCACAGATATCTACTTTTTTTTTGTGAATCAATCCCGCAGCGACATAACTTGCAAATTGTCGCAAATAAGAATATCCAGATCCTATAACTACCAAATCTTTTGGTATTTGTTCTTTAATTCTTGATGCTAAATTAAGAATTCTATTCACGCTATAAAGAGGATGTTCATTAGGTAAACTTCCTCCTTTAACAGGTGTATCATAAGGCCTTGTAATTTGTGGTCTATAATGTGGATTCCCAGCAGAAATATTGATTAATCGTACACCAATATCGTATAATTTTTTAATTAATTCTAACGGCTCTGAAAGATCGATCGTTGCTGGAAAAACTTCATTTTCTTTTGATTTAACACCAAATCCATTAGGGTAAGGAATACCGTCATATACACTCATTCGAGTTGTAATAAAGAAATGAGAATTATTTTTCAATTCTTTAATTGATTTTTTAACAATGTTTAGTAATAATTTAGCTCTCATTTCTAAAGATTTCCCTCCATATTTAGAGTTATTTCGTGTTCTAGAACTTAATAATTCGCTAATTAAATAACCATGACTAGATTTTATATCAACACCATCAAAACCTATTTCTCTTGCCAAAATTGTTTTATTTACCCAATTATATTCAACTTCTTCTAAATCTCCATCAGAAATAACGATCCCTTCGTTCTTCGAAATCCCAATTGCATCATCTAGCTTGGAATTATGATATGCTCGTATTGGATATCTTTTACCTTCTCTTGTGCAATATCTTCCTGAATGATTTAATTGCAAAATAAGTATACAATTATTTTTGAAGCCTAACTCCTTTAATGTATTATTAGAAATTTCTCTAACAAAAGAGATAAATTCTTTAAATTTGCTATAAGTATTCTCAGATAAAATTAATTGATGTTGATTTGAGCGGCAGTTTTCGGAAATTGCAGTCGCCTCAAACCAAATTAATCCCGCTCCCCCTTTTGCATACCGTTCATATCGTCTATATGTTAATTTACTTGGTTCCCCATCTAAATTTGCGTCGAAACCTTCCATAGGTTGTATCGATAATCGATTTGGAATAAAAGTATTTTTTAATTTAACTCTTTGTTGTAAAATTTCTACATCTGAATTAATTGGAATTGTTAAATTTAATTCATTTATTTTATTTTTTAATTCTGTAAGTGTTTTATACGAAAATGGCTCAAATCTAGCATGGGAAGGTTTGGAAATTGTATTCATTATTTAATTAAATCATATAAGTAAATAAAGTACTTTGCATTTTATCCTATGATGACAACGGCTAAGAGAAAAATTCTACTTTATCAAGGTGGAAGATACTTTCATTTAGAAAAAACTTGTAATTATTTCGAAAATATATTAAGCGATTATATTATAGAATGTTTCAATAGTGTAGAAATATTTGGAACTGAAGATTTATTTGAATATGATACAACCATTTTTTTTAGCCAAGAGGGTAAATTTACTGAAGAACAAGAAAAAAACGTCCTCGAATTTGTAGCTGGAGGAAAAGGTTTTATTGGATTGCATGGTGCGTCTGCTTCGTTTAAACCTCATACAAGATATTTTGAGATGCTTGGAGGACGCTTTATTAGCCATAAAAATGTTACAAATTTTGATGTGAACATAATTGATAAGACCCATAAAATTACACAGGGTATAGAAAACTTCACCTTTAAGGATGAACCATACCGACACGACTTTTCAAGAGGTATGGATATCCATATATTGGCTGAGGCAAATTATCATGATAATAAAAATCCAAAACCTGAACCTATAATGTGGACAAAGACTTATGGAACGGGGAAAGTCTTTTACTGTGCTTTAGGTCATAGAACTATATCCCTTAAAGATGTAATGTTTCAAACAATTATTAGAAGAGCAGTAAGATGGGTATTAGAGGATTAAATATAAGATGAATATTATAACAAATAAAAAAGAATGTTTAATGATTGGAATTATTGGATGTGGCTGGGTTACCGAATACATTAAGTCAGTTACAAAAAATCTTGAAAATCTAAAAATTGTTGCTGCTGTTGATCCTATTTTAGAACGAGCTAATAAAATAGCTGGTAAGGAGCATTCATATGAGGATACTTCAAAAATGTATAAAAATGAAAATATTGATGCAGTTTACATTGCGACGCCTCATAATTTTCATAAACCTATGATCAAACAAGCATTAGAAGAGGGAAAACATGTTTTTTGCGAAAAGCCCGTTTCAACCACAATTGAAAATGCTCGTGAAATTTTTGAATTGGATAAAAAATATCCCAGCTTAAAGATTGGCTTTAATTATCAATATAGATATGATTATAATTGTTATAATTTGACGTATGGAGTTAAAGAAGGTCATATAGGAAAGGTATATTATGCGAATTGTAACGTTTTTTTCAGTCGAGATATAGATTATTTTAACGAAGGTATTTGGAGAACCAAATTAGGAAATGCAGGGGGTGGAACTTTATTAGGCCATGGGTCACATATTCTTGATATTATGATATGGGCTCTGGGCGAACCCAAATCTGTTATGGGTATGGTTGATAATTTGAAATTTAATATTGAAGTTGAAGATATTGGATTTGGTATTATTAAATTTGAAAATGGAGTTTACGGGCAAATAAACAATTCAATGATAATAAAACCGAGGAAAAAAAGGATTAATGATTGCGTAGAATTAGATATTTTTGGAGAAAATGGAAGCTGTTCTTACAAAGGCCCTTGGCCATTTTCTTCCTTAAATTGGTATGGAGTAGATGATTTTATAATAAAAGAAAATGTTGCTGGTAAATCTCATTTTAGTGAATGCCTCAGATCATATCTCAATTGGGTTTTATACGATACACCCTTCTTTAACACAGTAGAAGAAAGCTCAAGAGTCTTAAGATTAATCTCTGCAATCTACAAATCCTCGAATACTGGTAAGGAAGTAAGAGTCGAGAAACTTTAATTAGTGGTTGAAGATATTATTTAGACAAGTTTGTATTTGAAAAAATGAGAAAAAAGAATAATTTACCTTATAAACGCTCTTTTACCTAGGAAGATAAAAAGTTCCCCAAGTTCAAATAGAGTGAGGGGTTGAACAAGTCTAGCCATTTGATGGCGGAGTTCTGCTTTTTCGAGGCCAGCAATAATTAATTTTTCAATATCTTCAATATAATCTTCCATATTTATAAATAATATTTCAATTTTAGCAACACCAGTTAATTCTTCGATATCTTTATCTAAATGATCCTCAATTTGATTTAATAACCCTAATTTTAATTTTGGTTCTAAATCATATTCGACAATTAGTCGATTCATCTCTTCTATTACAATATTTAAAGTTAAATTCCAATCTTTGTTCTCTTTATATTTCGGAATTAAAATTTCGCTAATTATTACCTCAAAAAGAGTTCGCGGTACTTGTTCATCGAATTCTAATTCCAATCCAGTTGATAAATTAATATTCTTAACTTCTTTTACCATTTTAAATCACAAGAATTTTTCGACAATTGAATTATTAATAAATAAATTAAATATTAAATATTTTTATTCTTTCGACAATACCTAATAAAAAATTTTTTTTGAATGGCTAAAAGATATAAACGAATCACTTGTAATTAAAATTTGATCCTCTGTACGTGCGCCTCCTAAGCCAGGTATGTACAATCCAGGCTCAATTGTGATAACCATATTTTCCTCTAAGACCTCTTGAGAAATTGATGATAAATATGGATTTTCATGTATATCTATACCTACTCCATGTCCAAGACTATGAAGAAATCTTGCTCCCCATTCTTTTTTTTTATCAATAAAATAATCTCTAACGAGTTTATCCATATCTTGACAAATCACTCCAGCTTTTATATTATCTAACGCATATTGTTGTGCATTGTTAACTAGATTTATTAATTCTGCTTTTTCTTTACTTACTTTACCAAAAATAAAAGTTCTTGTCAAATCAGAACAATAACCTTTATATCGTGCGCCAATATCGACAATAATTATATCACCATCTTGAATTTTCTTATCAGAAGTTTTAGCGTGAGGATGCGCTGAATTTTCTTCTGAGGCTATAATTGTGTCAAAAGAAGTACCTTCTGATCCTAACTTTCGCATAACATATTCTGCCTCTGCAGCAAGATTGTATTCTGTCTTGCCTTCTTCTATTTTATTGAAAATAGTCTTAAATCCGCTATCACTTAATTTTGCAGCTTTTTTCATTCTTTCTATTTCTTCTTTAGTTTTGATTATTCTCGCTCGATTAATTATTTCTGAAATCCCTATAAATTGAGAGACTTTAAATTTTTCTCTCCACTCGTTATATCTCTTAAATGAAATATAATCGTCTTCAAATCCTACAGAATTAAGTTCTAAATTGTTAATAGCTTTATATATGAATTTTGGCTTTCCCTGAGGAATTCGCTTAACCTCTGTAATTTTAGACAGAATTTTATCTTTTTCAATGATTTTTTTTGCCTGATCGTATACTAACGCATTTAGAAAGACCCAAATCTTCCCCTCGTTATATCTTAGATCTACTCTTGGAATAAAAATCACTACTTCACTTTCAACTTTAAATCCAAGAATATAAATAACATTCTGAGGTTTTGTGATTAAAATTCCATCGATCTCACTGAATTTTTCGTGAGAACGAATTCGATTCATTCTTTGTAGGCTCACAATAATTTAAATCTCCCAAATATGTAAATATATTTTATATTAAACCATTATCTTTAAAAAATTCTTAATTATACTTTTTTTACCACAAAATTAATTTTGATAACAAATTTGTTACTATATGAATCTATTGTTAAATTTAGACATATTGATGATTGATGATAAATAGATTAATGTAAATATAAGTTA
>JBHLQY010000061.1:0-14922 GCA_048883105.1 Candidatus Thorarchaeota archaeon
TTCGCTTCCGAAGCATCTTTCAACGCCAGCTTTTTGAGCGGCAAATTCAATCAATCTTTTTAAAGTAATGACTCCTTGCCCAGCGGTTCCAGCAATAACAACATTTATAATATCTGTTTCTTTAAAGCTCACGAAATGGCACCTCCCTTCCTAAAGCATTTAAAATAGACTTATGTATTGCTTTATTTGGACAGATGTGATAGCACACTCCACACCTTACACATCGATCATCGTCAATTTGCATGGATTCAAAACCATCTATTTCTGTTTTTCTAATTGCTGGACAACTTAATATGCGAGTACAGTCGTAACATAACTGACATCCGTAAATATAATATGAAACTTCTTGTACTTTTTCGCCTTGCTCTGAAAGAGCCCTTATTTGAGACATTCTCCATCTATGAGCTTGTAAAGCGCATTCACGCTTAATAATAATTACTTTTAAACCATCTATTTTTAGACCTTCTTCAATAGTTCGAGTAAGTTTTTTAGGATTATATGAATCCTCAATTCGGAGCCACGGCACCCCCATTGCTTTACAAATTTTCTCAATAGATAATCCTTTTTTAATTAAATATCGTAGAACATCGTCTTGATGACCAGTCATCGCTGTCCATGAATTTTCAAAAATAATAAGTAGTATATTTGAATTATACCCAACTGCCTCTGCTAACGGTGCCATACCTGTATGAAAAAATGTAGAATCACCTATCATAGCTATTATCTTTTGTTCAGATTTAGTTGACATTCCAATAGCCGCGCTTAATCCTCCTGACATGCAGATGATTAAATCGCTACATTTTTGAGGAGGGAAAAATGACATAACATAACAACCAATATCTCCACAAATTACAGTATTTTCTAAATTATTTGTTGCTTTTAAAATAGTGTAGAGTGTAGCTCGTTCTGGACAGCCAGCACAAAATGTAGGAAATCTGCTTGGAATAATATCTTTATAAGAGTTGAAATAATCGATAGCTTTAGTCATTTGCTCGTTTGGCTTTTTATCAAATATTTGAGCTAAACAGGTTGCAACTAATCCCGTAGAGAATTCGTTATATTTAGGGAAAACCTTTTGTCCTACTATTTCTACATTAATTTTGTGATTATGAGCAATTTCAGCAATTTTTACTTCTAAAAAGGGTTCTAATTCTTCAATAATAATTACTTTATCGAGTTTTTTAATAAAATCCGTTATTTCATTATAGTTTAATGGATAAATCATACCAAGTTTTAACACTGGCACATCGTTTAATCCTAACTGATCAAGAGCTTCCATTGTATAGCCAAAAGGCATACCACTAGTTATAATTCCAAATTTATTATCCCCTGGGATAACACGATTTAATTCGAGCTCTTGAATTACCTCACGTAATTTTTCAATTCGTTCATACAATCTTATATGGTTATTTATAGCATGTGGAGGTAATGAATTGAATTTTGGAATATTTCTGATAAATTCACCTTTATTCTTACCCTTTCTTAATGAATCCAATTCAACAAATCCTCTAGAGTGAGCACTTCTTGTTGACATTCGAAAATTAATAACTAAATCATATTTTTCTGAAATGTCAAAAGCGATCTTAATCCAATCTTTACATTCTTGAGGAGTATGGGGCTCAATAGTAGGAAGGTGAAGCATCCATGCATAAAAACGTTCATTTTGTTCTTGGTGTGATCCTAAAGATCCCGGATCGGAGCCAATTGACACAACCATTGCTCCAGGATTAGGACCATTTAACGCAATTACACTTAAAGCATCACTTGCAACATTTAATCCCACATGTTTCATGGGATTTAAACATTTACAACCCGTCCAAGCTGCTCCAGCGCAAGCAGAGGTCGCGACAGCTTCGTTTATTGCCCAGTGATGCACTAAATATTCTCTTATTTCAGGATTTTCTTTAAGCACTTGATGAAAGTATTCTCCAATATCACTAGTTGGAGTGCCTGGATATTGAGAAACGTAGGATACTCCCGCCTCAAGACAACCTCTTACGAGTGCCTCGTTTCCAAGCATTAATACATTTCCTTGTTCATCAGTAAAACGTATATCTTTTATTGGCAATTTAATCCTCTTGAAAAAATTTTAGGTTAATTTATAAATCTAACGCTAAATTACAAAAAAAATTTGTGATTATCTTTAAAAACTTTAGATTCAATAGTAGTAAATTACTTGCTTTTAGCTATTTAGTAAGTGAGATTGTTCAAATTAATTAGAATCTAATCTTTAACTAATTTTTCCGAAAACAAATAATAAAAAAAGAAAATAAAAAAATTACAAAAAAAATTATATGCCCGGAAGGGCTTAATTTAAAAGCATCGGTGAATTACTTGTGGTCCCATCTCCTTATATTCGCGTCTTGTAACCCACATTCTATGAAAAGTCTTAAGGGAGCTCAAGATGGATCCACCAATCCATACGGAATACATACGCTCTGGCGGAGCAATGATCTTCACATCTACAGATTCAGGAATTTGCTCCTTAATTTCCTTAGTTAAACGCTCCTTAATACCAGGGAACATAGTAGAACCACCAGATAATACTATGTTGCTATATAAATCTCTTCTGAGGTCAACATCACATTCAGAAATTGCACCAACAATAACATCATCTAAAGGCTCCAATTCTTTCCCAATTACTGATGGGTTAAAGAAGCATTCTGGGGCTAAGAATCTCTCTACACCGACATTGATCGTTTCACCGTCAGGAAGCATGTAGCTCTTTTCCATTCCAGCTACTTTCTTACTAAGCATCATTTCCTTTTCAGGATCAATTGCTACGTAGCAGAGTTTCTCTTTAATGTCTCGTACGATTTCTTTTTCCGCTGATGTGGTAAAGGAATAACCCTTTTGTCTCAAAAGTCGTTGTAGATATGTGGTGATATCTCTACCTGCAAGGTCAATCCTTTGGATTGCGTGGCTTAAGGCGAAACCCTCGAAGATTGGTACAACGTGGGATACACCATCACCAATATCTATAACGCACCCCGTAGTACGACCAGAAGCATATAAAGATAATACTGCCTGCATTGCAACATAAAGTGCTGGTGTATTAAACGTTTCAAACATTATTTCAGCCATTTTTTCTCTATTTGGCCTTGGATTTAATGGAGCTTCAGTCAAAAGTACTGGATGTTCACTTGGATCGATTCTTAAATCAGTATAGAAAGTATAATGCCAGATTTTCTCCATAGCTGTCCAATCTTCGATAATACCATGTTCTACAGGGAACATTAATTTTAAAACACCCTTTAATTGCATTGCCTCTTCTCCAATGTAATATTCTCTGGTATAGTGCTCAACATCGGTCATTATTGACTCATATTTAGGGTAACCAATCAAAGTAGGAAATACCGACCTTGGTTGGTCCTCTCCAGCGAAACCATTCTTCGAGATCCCCGTCCCATTATCGACGACAAGGGCTTTTGCGCTTAAAAAACTTTCATCTTCTGCCATATTTTTTATCAGCCTATTTTTTAATTTTTATTAGATTATTTTTTGTATACATTAATGCATTGTTATAATTTGTTTTTTTATCTTTATAATTGTTTTTTTAATAAAAAAAACAACAAATATCGATATTTTGTTGTAAATAAAAAATTAAATAATTAATAAACTGGATCTTTATAAATTTATTTAATCCAGTATATGAATTATTTAAAGTGAGTGAGATTTTTTAATTAAATCAAAAAATAGTCAAGTAAAACCTATAATTCATTTACCATCGAATCGCTTGTTTTTGTTAGATTTTTATTTTTTGACAATTTCCCAAAAATGAGAGAGCATGATATTCTCATTTATGGGAAATTATAAAATTTTTATTGCGTTTAATTGAAATATTATGATTAATACACTATAACTTGAATTAGATTATAAAATATACTAGAAATGTGAGATTTGTTATGAAGTTCGAAAATTTTATTATTACAACCCGTGTATTAAAATATGTATTGGATCATCCTAGTTGCACCATCCCCGAGATAAAAAATTTTTTTGGTATTAATAGCTCTAATCCCCCTAATTATGAAGAAAAGAACCTCTATAAAATAATAACAAATTTAGATAATTCTGGATTTATAGATAAAATTGATAGTATTACAGTTATGCCTAGAGGTGCACATTATAATCTTAAAGCTACTCATAAAGGAACACAGATTGTTTTAACCTTTAAAAAGATTTTTTCTGATATGGAGTTTGATATTTCTCCAACAAGAACTCATAATAAAAATAAAGGAAACGCCAGACCTAGAGAATTATCCACAGCGTTCTCTAAACTCTCCTTCTCCGTTCTTAACGGTTTGTTGCAGGGATTTCTTAATGAATTACCACAAGATGCAAGATGGATTCTCCGTTCAAAAAGACCTAAATTTAACATTCTTCTTGAAAAATCTCACATGAAACTTCAAAACCAGGTATCAAAAATAATTGATTCTTTAACTTAAAACAATAATATGAATTTAACTCCGAATTATATTAAAAATAATTTAAACAAAATAGGGATTGAAGAGGCATATTCTCTTTTAAAAGAGTGGATTACCAATTCAAACGATTTGAATTTGAGATTAGAATCGTTGAGGCTTTTTGGTACAATTGAAAGTGGTAAAAATTTTAAATTTTTTGAACAATTATTTCTTTCTGACGAAAATATTGAGATTAGGATTATTTGCGGAAAAATTTTAAAAGATAAATATTTAAAACATAAAAAAATTATTCCGCTCTTGGAATTTACTCTTTCCAATGTTAATAATTTTGAACAAAAATTTCTTGCTGTAGAGGTATTAAACATAATAAATACTACAAGAACAAGAAAAATAATTAAAAATTTTCTAAAGAAATATATTAAGACAAAATTAAGAGAAAAAAAAGAAGAATTTCCAAGAGAAATCTTTTCGCGCGATTTTGATATTCCAATTCCTCAAACTATATTAGAAATTTGTTTTAATGTAATACTTTATGATCACTACGTAAATGAGTGCAAATGTAACGTTACTTTACGGGATGGTTTCATTATTTTATTAAACTTTGAAGGTTCTAATTTGAATGGGATTAAAAATATAGATGCCTTGAATAAACTTACACATTTAGAACATTTACTAATTCAAAGGAATAAAATAAAAAAAATAGATGGTCTTGAAAATCTTGAACACTTAAAAAAATTAGATTTATCAAAAAATAATATAAAATGCATTGAAAATTTACAGAATTTAAATAATTTAGAAGAACTAGATTTATCTTATAATAATATAAATGATATTGAAAATCTTAATTCTCTTAAAAATTTGAAGAAATTAGATTTAGAATCTAATTCAATAAATATTATTGAGGGGCTACAAGAATTGAACAATTTAGAAGAGTTGAATTTAAGTCATAATAGAATATTAGAAATTAAAAATTTAGAATCCTTGGGAGAATTGAAAAAATTAAATCTTTCATTTAATCAAATTGAGAGAATATCAGGGTTAAAAAAAATTGAAAATTTAATATGGTTGTATCTTAATAATAATAACATTTCCCAGATTGAAGGGTTAGATTCTTTACATTGTCTTAGAGGACTTTACCTTTCTAATAATGTGATTAAACGAATCGAAAATATAGAAAATTTAATTAATTTAAGTCAATTAGCGTTATCCAATAATAAAATTCAGAAAATTGAAGGATTAAAAAATCAATTAAAACTAAATACTCTATATCTTGATGATAACAATATAAATAAATTGGAGGGTATAAAGAATTTAAAGAATTTAAATCAACTTTATCTCGTGAATAATCAAATTTCGAAATATAGCAATAAAGAAGTTGAAAATTTAGAAAAATTATATTATATCTTTTTAAATGGCAATCCTCTCACTCCTGAAAGTTGGCTTTGTTATAAAAAAAAAATGACGAGATTTCCATAATCATTTCAATTATTTCTTTTTATTTCTTAAATTGATTGATTTTATTTTTATAATTTAAATTACTTTTATATCTAAAGAACTTTAAAGTCACTTTATAGGGAATAATTATGACTCAACCAAACAATATACCCTCGTTTCAACCTCGTATAATTAAAAAAGACGATTTATATGGGGATAGCGGTTATACATTGAGATTAATTAAGCCAAATATATATCAGTTTTATTGTATAGGTGCTGGCTGTCATGTTTATCTCGTAATTGGTGAAAATTTAAATGTATTAATAGACACCGGTATCATCTCAAAATTTAATAGTTTTAATTATTTACTCACTACAGAAATTGGGCTTAAAGTGGAGGATATTGATTTAGTAATTAATACACATGAACACTTCGACCACATAAGTTCAAATGCCTATTTTCATTGTCTTATTGCTGCTGGACGTTGGAGTGCAGTAAAAATCCAACACACAGATGAACTAATAACAAAAGGAAAAAAATGGGGAATAGATTTATCGGATTTGAAAGTGAATATATGGCTTGAAGATAGAAACATATTTGATTTAGGAAATGTATTTCTGAAGGTAGTAGAAACACCTGGTCATACTTCTGGTTGTATATGTCTTTATGAGCCTTATAAACATTATATTTTTACTGGAGACACATTATTCCAAGGTGCAACAACAAATATATATGAATCTGGCTCAATTTCAGAATACATTAATTCTCTAGAAATATTGAGTACTCTAAATATTAATAGTTTCTATCCTGGTCATGGAAGATATGTTTCTGGAGAGGACAATGTAAAAAAAGAAATAGCTTCGTCAATAGAAAACGCTAAAATGGAGCTTCAAACTTTTATTTATCGAATAAAATCCAAGCCGTTAGAGGAATCACGACCACCTCCCTCTTTATATAATAGAGATGAAGAGGATTTATAGATTTTATTAATGTATTGCTTCGACCTCAATTGGTTGACCACAATAATTACATATTTTCAATTTTTTGGAAAAAATTTTTCCACACTTTTTACATGTTTGAAGGAATGTGAAAATAATAAGTTGGGCGACGTTTAAAAATGCCTTTTCGACATTTTCTCCGGTTTTTGACGATGTTTCGATGGGATCTCCAATACAATTAAATTTTTGACTTGTTTTTTCCGCTTCTGCCATTGAAATTACTCTATTATCTTTTAAATCAATTTTACTTCCAATTAATACTTTAATTACATTTTCGAGCGCATTTCCGTCTATAATTTTTACCCAATTTTTAATATCGTCTAATGATTCTTCATTTGTGGTATCATAAAGAATTAAAGCAGCGGAAGCTCCATTACAATAAGAGGGAAAAAGAACTCTAAATCTTTCTTCCCCACCAAAGTCCCAAATATTCATCTCAATATCAATTTTATTATCTAGTGTGACCACTTTCTTTCTAAACTCAACACCTATTGTAGCCCTTGTCCTTTCATAAAAAACGTTATCGCAGAAGCGCGTTATCAAAGAGCTTTTCCCGACACCCATAGATCCCGCAAGTACAATTTTATACTTAAGCATTAAAAGATTATTTATTGAATTAACTTAAGTTAATTGTAAAATATGATCACTTAAAAGTTTTTCAAGTTAAGAAATCGATAATAATCTTAACTAATTTTTCCAATTTCGATAAAAATTTGTAAAATTTTTTTAGAAATTAGACATTTTTATATTTTATTGAGATATTGCTTCAATCTCAATTTTTTGACCGCAATAATTGCATATATTCAATTTTTTAGAAAATATTTTTCCACAATTTTTACATGGTTGAAGATACCTTGAAAGAATTTCTCTACAAACGTTTAAAAACGCTATTTCTACGTTTTCTCCAGTTTTTGACGAGGTCTCTATAGGATCTCCAAAACAATTGAATTTTTCTCCTTTTTTTTTGGCTTCTGCCATTGATATTACTCTTTTATCCTTTAAATCGATTTTACTACCGATTAATACCTTAATTACATTTTCAAAGGCGTTTGCGTCAATTATATTTACCCAATTTTCCACATCTTTCAGTGATTCTTTGTCTGTTGTATCATAAAGAATTAAAGCAGCAGAAGCACCATTACAATATGAAGGAAAAAGAGTTCTATATCTTTCTTCTCCTCCAAAATCCCATATATTTAATTCAATATCTAGCTTTCCATCAACATTAACTTTTTTCTTTTTAAATGCAACACCTATAGTGGACATCATCCTTTCGTGAAATACATCATCACAGAACCTGGTTATCAAAGAGCTTTTTCCTACGTCCTTAGACCCAGCTAAAATTATCTTATATTTAAGCATTATATAATTGTTTCTCTATATTTATGAAGTTAATTTCAAAATATTTAATAAAATTTTAGAATATAATCATTTAAAAGTTTTTCATAATAAGAATTGGATAAAAATTTTCAATAATGTTTCAAATTTTAACGCAAATTGATGATTTTTTTTAAAAATAAATATCGTTAATAATTTATTTTTTTAAATAATCGTTTATCCATAATTCTTGCATTATTTCGTCATAATAAGTTGAATTCATGTAGAATTGTTTTTTTCTAACTCCAATTACTTTAAAACCTAGTTTTTTGTAAAGATGTAAGGCACGCTCATTGGTAGAGAAACAGCTTAGTATTATTTTTTCTTTGTTATTTAAGATTTTAGACTCACGAATAGCCGCATCTATAAGGTTGAATCCAATTCCCATATCTCGATATTTGCTTGAGACAATAATTCCGAGCCGAGCAACGTGAGATGCAGCTTCCCATTCCAAATTTGAAATTTCACATTGTCCGATAATGTGAAAAGGGGATTTCAGAGTTGAGATTTCTGCTACAATGCATATTTCTTTTTCTTTTTTAATATTCCCGTACCAAGAATCTTTTTCTACTTGTGATATTACAGGTGTTAAAACAGGTAGATAAATTCCTTCTTCTAATACATCGTTAAAATTTTTCCAAACTCCATCTATATCCGTCTTTTTTAGATGACGAATAATGACTTTTTCGCCGGTTTTTAACTCTAAGACTTTTTTCATAATTTAAAGATGTTTATTTCTAATATTTGGATAATAAATATAATTATTTTTATAATTTTATTGTTTATTTTAATATTATGGAAAGTGAAAAAGATGAAGAAGTAGAAAAAGAAGAGGAAGGAACTGCTAATTTGCCAAAGCAACTCGATCAAGATAATAAGAAACTAGTTGCAAAAGATTTAGTTGAATTAGAGCATGTTGATGTCAAAATGCAGGAAGTAAGTCAAGAAACAAAGGAATTAGCAAACGCTTTAAAACAGAAAGAACTGGAGGAAGGAATATCTGAAGAACTTACGAATGATGAGATAACGATCCTCGAATCTTTTGTAGGGAAAAGGTTATTCCTTAGGCGAATAGCAATTGTAGCCAATCAAAGTAGAATACCATTAGGAATTGAACCATTTAAAAAAGATAATTTAGAGCTATTAATCGATCGCTTAATTCATAAAGGTTATATAGATTTTGATATAGTCAACAACGAACGAGTTTATTTTCTTACTGATAAAGGGAAAGAAAAAATTCAATAAAAAAAATTAATCTTTTTTCAAAATGAGTTTATTTATTGGAATATCTTGCCACTCTCCTGAAGGAAGCTCGCGGCGTATCGTAAGTGGCAGGATGCCTTCTCTCAGTTCTAACTGAGCAATTTTAATAGGATCAATCACATTTATTGGCTTTTCAATTAATATTGGGGCTCCAAAACTTATTTGTAGAGCTCTTGCACCAACTATTCGAGCTTTTTCGTATCGAGTTAAAAAGATTGCTCCTATCTTAACGTATTTTCTTACTTCTTTGTAAATTTTGCGCAAGTTCCGAGACTCTAAGAAACTTGATTCAGGCACGGTTAAACTAACCAAAAATGAGTAATTACCAAGTAAAATATTTAATATCATATAACTTTTTTGGTTAAAAAAATTAGTGCGCGGAGGGGGAATTCCGCACAGATCCAGATTAGATAAGTGATTCGAACCCCCGACCATCGTTACCTATGCATATATTCAAATAGGTATACACGGTGTGAGCGTGTCGTTATCGCCAAGCTAAACTATCCGCGCATTCTACTATTATGAAGAAAAGAGTAGAATGAATTAAAATTTTCTCCTTCAATACCAACTTAAATACTAATTATTATGACTTAAATAATATTTTTTAAGAGATCTTTCAGACTCTATTACTTTATATAATTTCTTTAAATCACAGTATTATAAACAATAAAGGAATTATGTTTTCTGGTGATTTCATTTTCGAGAACTCAAGAATTTATTACTCATCCGTTAATTAAGAGAGATTTAATTTTAAGGCGGGCATATCAAGAGAATATTTTTGTTAATTGCTTAAATCATAATTGTTTAGTCGTAATTCCTACGGGTTTGGGCAAAACTATTATAGGTCTAATGCTTGCTGTACATAGATTGACAGAAAAACCAAATTCTAAGGTCATTTTTTTAGCACCAACAAAACCTTTAGTAGAACAACATTATAAATCATTTTTAGATTTTACACTTCTCCAGCCAGAATCGTTAAAATCCATAACGGGGGCAACAGCGCCAGAAAAAAGAAAGAAAATATGGGAAAATATATTCATTGCCTTTATGACGCCCCAAGTACTTCAAAACGACATAATATCAAACCTTTATTCTATTAAGAATGTTTCGCTAATTATATTTGATGAGTGTCATAGAGCCGTGGGTGATTATGCATATTGTTTTATCGCCAAAAAATATTTAGAAGATTCAAATTTTCCTCAAATATTAGGCCTTACTGCAAGTCCTGGTTCTACTGAAGAAAAAATCAACGATATTAAGACCAATCTATATATAGATCACGTAGAAATTAGAACAGAAAAAGACTCGGATGTGATACCATATCTTCATAATGTTAATAACGAATGGATTAAAATTAAACTTCCAAAAGAATTTTTGGAAATAAAAAAAATATTGACCGAAAAATTAAAACAAATTTATAAATGGTTAAAAGAAAACGAATTATTAGAATCCTACGATATTAATAAAATCAATAGAAGAGATTTACTAAAGTTAAATAGAATAATCAATGGTAGAATTTCTGCTACTCGTAGCGATCACGAAAAATTCCAATTGTTCTACGCTAAAAAATTAGCAGCTAATGCAATACGGTTATCACACATGACGGAATTAATAGAGACACAAGGTATAAATGCCCTAAAAGAATATATTGAAAAAAATGAATTAAAAATTAAGAAAAACACTGCAAATAAATCCTTGAAAGAGCTATTTAATGATAATGATTTTAAACGAGTTCAAAAATTAACAAAGCAAATACAAGCTAAAGGCATTTATCATCCTAAATTGGAAAAATTAAAAGAAATCTTAAATTCTCAAATAGTCGAAAATAAAGACTCGAGGATTTTGGTATTTTGTCATTTTAGGGACTCTGTTAATAATATAGTGAATTTTTTTGAAAACGCTCCAATGGTAAAAGCTCATAAATTCATAGGACAAGCTACAAAAGGTTCTGATAGAGGTTTAACGCAAAAAGAACAAATTGCATTACTTAAAGAGTTTAAAACAGGGACCTATAACACATTAATTGGAACGAGCGTCGCTGAAGAAGGTTTGGATATTGCAGAATGCGATTTAGTCGTTTTTTACGATGTTGTGCCAAGTGCGATACGATCCATTCAACGTAGAGGACGTACAGGCAGGAAAAAAGAAGGTAAGGTTTTTGTCTTGATGGCTGAAGACACACGGGATGAAGGATACTATTGGGCTGAAAAAATAAAAGAAAAAACCATGAAGGAGAGTCTAAAGAAAATGAAAGTAGCTGAAAATCAATTGAAATCAGGACAATCTAACCTTTTAAATTTTGTTTCTCAAGAAATAGAAAAGAAGAGTGAATTAAGAAAAGTAGACAAAGTAGATTCTAGTACAATTAAAAGAATTGAAGGGGCTAATAGTTATGAGATTGTATGCGATAATCGAGAAACAGCATCACCAGTCGTTAGAAAATTGTCGTTAATAGGAATAAATTTAAAATTAGAACAATTAGCTGTGGCTGATTATATCATTTCAAATAGAGTTGGAATCGAAAGAAAAACAGCTCAAGATTTTAACGATTCTATAAAAGATGGAAGGTTATTTAACGAATTAATAGAATTAGGAAATAATTTTGAGAGACCAATTTTAATTTTAGAGGGAGATCCATTTTTAAATTCAAACATTAACGAAAATGCTCTTTATGGTGCGATAACCTCAATTATTTTAAATTTAGGGATATTTATTTACAAGACAAAAGATTCTATGGAAACAGCATTATTCTTATACCAGTTAGCTAAAAAAGAACAACAAGCTTATTCTAAAGGCAAAATAAAATTAAGATTTGATAAAGCACCTATTGAAACGTCTCATTTATTAGAATATATAGTTGCTGGAATTCCTGGCGTGAATTCTTTGAGGGCTAAGAATTTATTGCGTGAGTTAAAAACTCTAAAAAATATTATTAATTCGGACATTGGGGAATTAATGAAAGTTGAGAACATTGGCAAAAAAATTGCGCAAAATATCTATAAAATGGCTAGGTGGAAGTATCAAAATAAATCTTAAATCAGTAAATATTATTAAACATCTTAATTAATAATAATATAATTGAATTATTTTTAGGAAGATCTTTCAAATGATTAAATTCAAGGTTGTTATAGCTGGAGACAAAAATGTGGGAAAGACCTCACTTTTAAGGCGCTACGCAACTGGTAAATTTGATAAAAGTACTTTATCGACAATTGGAGTTGATTTCGAGACAAAAAAAGTAAACGTTGGGGCTGAAATTGATATACTTCTCAATCTGTGGGACTTCGGGGGAGAAAAAAAGTTCCGCATTCTTTTTCCTTCCTATGCTTCCGGCGCGTCTGGAGCTTTATTGCTCTACGATATTACAAATAAAGAAAGTTTGGCAGATCTTCATGATTGGATAAAAATCATAAGTAGTGTTCAAAATCCTCCAAGAACCAAAATATTAGTAGAAAATAAAATAGATTTGGAAGGCCAGAGGGAAGTTTCGACGGATGAGGCCATGGAAATTTTTAGGCAATATAAGTTTCAAGGAGAAATAATAGGAACTTCTGCAAAAACGGGTCAAAATGTAGAGGAGGCTTTTCAGATGTTAGGAGAAGAGATACTTAAAAATTCTTTAATTAAATGCTCTAATTGTGGGAAGCATTATCCAATTGAATTAAAATTCTGCCAATATTGTGGCACGAAGCGTTATTAATTTTTTTAATCGAGTTTTTAAATATTCAGAAATGTATAGTTTCCTAAGAGAAGCTTATTACTTCTTTAAATTTAGCATAAATTCTAATTTTTAAAAAAAAATATATCTTAAAGAAAATTTTACATATAAAAATCATTAAAAAAATATCCTTAACATAGAACAGTCGTTATTAAAATGAGTTATAATATTAACAATGATATACAAGAGATCTTAAATCGCATTGAAGAAGAGAATATCTCTTTTAAAAATAAAACAATATTAGTTACAGGGGGAGCTGGCTTTCTAGGCTCATGGGTGTGTGATGTGTTAGTAAGACAAGGGGCGTTTTGTATTTGCCTAGATAATTTTTCGTCTGGGCGCTACGAAAACATATCTCACTTAATGGAAAGGGAAAATTTTAGGTTTATTAAACACGATATTTCCCAGCCTATCTTTTTCGGTCTAACGCACCATTCGAATATCGTTTGTGTAGGAGATATTAAAAAAATTGACATTGTTATGCATATGGCAAGTAGAGCTTCACCTTTCGAATTCCAACAATATCCAATATCAATTCTAAAAAGCAATACGCTTGGAACAATGATCGCGTTAGGTATAGCTAAGGAACATAATTCCACTTTCTTTTACACGAGCACATCAGAAGTTTACGGAAATCCTCCAAAAGAAGCTGTACCAACATCTGAAAATTACTTCGGACATGTAAATCCTGTTGGGCCACGTAGCTGCTATGATGAATCAAAAAGGGCTGGTGAAGCATTCATAAAAGCTTACGAACTTGAACATAATTTAAGAACAAAAATCAGTAGAATTTTTAACACATCTGGCCCTAGAATACGACATGGTCCAGAATTTGGTCGAGTTATTCCAAATTTTATACATCAAGCTTTAAACGATAATGATATAACTGTATTCGGCGATGGATCACAGACTCGATCTTTTACTTATGTTGTGGATGAAGTCGAAGGAATTTTGAAAATTGTTGATAATGACAAAGCTATTGGAGAGGTTATAAATTTAGGAAATGATAAAGAATTTACGATTCTCGAATTAGCCAATTTGATAATTGATTTAACAAATTCAAGCTCAAAAATAACATTTCATCCACTTCCTATTGATGATCCAGTGAGAAGATGTCCAGTCTTAAAAAAGGCGAAAGAAATTATAAATTGGCAACCTACAACTTCAACAGAAGAGGGATTAAAAAAAACTATTGCGTGGTTTAAAGATTTTGAGCAAGCCGAATAAACAAAAAGAACAAGAAAAAGTGGAACTAAACCTTGAAAATAAACAATTTCAAAAACTACTTAAAGTTAGTTTATTAATGGGAATAATTATTGTCTCAGGCTTTATTGTTTATTATATTTGGTATTTTAATTTCTCACAAGAAGAGGATTATGTTGGTTTTGGAATTCTAAACCATCGTAAAGAAGCAGAAGATTACCCTACGGTTGCTTATGTTAACCAAACTATTATTTTTTATGTTACAGTTGAATGGAAGGCAAATGTATTCAGCGGTGATTTCACGTTTAAAGTAAGAGTCTATAGAGGAGGTAATCAGACTGAATTAAGCTCAGATGGGTCTCAAAACGCAGAACGTCTTTATTCAACTGATAAAGTAACTCTAAAACCAAATGAAGAATGGGAGTCTGACGAATTAAGTGTGTCTTTTCCTCAAGCGGGATCAAATCAAATTATTATTGTAGAATTATGGGAATATACTGATGAT
>JBHLQY010000062.1:0-14826 GCA_048883105.1 Candidatus Thorarchaeota archaeon
GTTAGAACACCAATTATTTGAGAATATAAACAAAAGTAAGATTCGGTAACATTTAAGATTTTAAATTATTTTTGAACTAATATTTTTTATCGAGATTATGCATTTTTTTTCTAATTTTTTTTAAGATAAACAATATTAACATTATTTACCTTAAAGGATTTTTTTTAATAAAATTGGAAAATAGTATAGGTAAAGACTCATGGAAAACGAAGAAGGCTTAAAGGAGGAAATTGTACCTTTAAAAAGTCGAATATGGGTTTCAGGTGCTGATGCAGCTGTAGCTTTTATACAAATTATTCTTGTAATGGGATTAACATATTATTTTGTTAACGCTCGCGGTCTAAATCCAGTATTGGCTGGTATAGTATGGCTTATTTTTGGTGTCTGGAATGCTGTCAACGATCCTATATTTGGTCATATTAGTGATAAGACAAAAAGTAAACTAGGGCGTAGAATCCCGTATATACGCTATGGTGCTCCAATAATAGCAACAGCTTATATTTTATGCTGGATTGATTATCCGAATTCTGATCAGTTAGCTATGTTTTTACAATTATTAATATTTTTGTTCTTTTACGATATTCTTTATACAGCAGTTGCATCTGCGTTATATGTAATGCCCTATGAAATGGCAGTTTCAAATAAAGCTCGTGGAAGCATTTTCGTTTGGAGACTTTTCTTCAGTGTCTTTGCTACAATCGTACCTCTTATTTTAATCCCACTTATTCAACCAGGAACTGGTGAAGATACTACATTTTATCAAGTGATTCATATCATGATTGGTATCATAGTAGGATTAATTGTATTCGTAAGCACGTTTTTTTACGAGGAAAAGCATTATCTTCAAGAAGAGGAAAAGGTACCATTTTTTGAGTCAATAAAGAATACATTTAAAAACAAATCTTTTATAATTTTTGAAGTAATTAGCTTTACTGTGATTTACGTTCAAGCTGGATTAATGCTGGGTTTAGCATTTTACTTAGATGAGTTAGAAACATCAATGTTGCTGTTATTTATAGCCATGTTCATTGGGATTTTCATTGGATTGTTTTTATTCATTGGGAAGCAAGGAAAACTAGGTGTTAAGAAATCAATGCAAATTATGATTGGCATTTTTTCTCTGAGTTGTTTTATTATTCTCATTTTTGGACGTAACTTAATTTTAACTTCGATTGGTTTTGTAGGTATCGGGATGGCGATTGTTGGAGGTTTCTTTTTAATTCCACTTATGAATGGCGATGTAATTGATAAGGACGAAGATATGACTGGACAACGTCGAGAAGGAATGTACGCTGGTGTGAATTCATTTGTTACCAAATACGCAATTAGCTTAGCTGAAGCGGTTTTTCTATTTATTATCGCAATTTTCGGTTATGACGAGAGTTTAGCTAAAGGACAACAAAGCACACTTGCAGAAACGGGTATTATTATTGGTTGGATGTTAGTCCCTGCACTTTTATTACTCATATGTTTTATTGTTATGCATTGGTATCCTCTTGCTGGACCAGAATGGAATAAGACAAAAACTAAATTAGAAAAAATTCACAAGGATAAAGAAAAAGCATATTTAGAGAAGCTTGGATTTAAATATGTAGATTAAATCTTCTTTTTTTTTATTTTTTTTTTAAAAAAGTTCTATAATGGAGAAAACCTATAATTATTTGTAAAAAATTAATAATTATTAAGATAATAGCCCCTAACGAATGGTTAAAATGTTAGAAAATTTAGATAAAAGTCTTATGCAAGATATTTTCAATTCTAACGAGTTTAAAGGATGGCTTATTTCGAGAAGATGGTTCGGAGATAAGTCTGCCTTGTCAAATTTAGAGTTTAAAGTATCTATTGATTATTTTGTAATTATTTCGGAAAGGATTTTTATTACGGTAATAAAAATTGAAACCGAAATTTACTCCAAATCTTATTATTTGCCCTTGATTTTTTATAGAAAAATTCAAGATATTCTCGAGCAAAGCGAAAATAATAGAAATAATATTATAAGACTGACTGAAATTACATTTAGTAAAAAACTTGCTCTTACTATAGGAAGCACCCAAAAAGTTTTTACACTAAACTTGGTAGAAGCAGAATATTGTATATTCTTCTGGAAAAACATATTATTTAATAAAGATTTGATTGAGAAATTTCCTTCACTCTCTTTGGATCTAACCTTATATAGTGAACAATTTCAAGACGATATTAGAATGAGAGAAGTTCAGACCTTAATAGAGGCCAGTCTTTTTCCTAATAGATATGCATTATCGATGCAGCAATTAGGTGGAGGGGATACAACTAATTCACTATTTTTATTAAATTTAAATGATAAAAGAATCCCAGATCAGAAGGCAATTTCATTTGTTTTAAAATCGTATAAGGAATATCTAGAAAGTTTAGAGCCCTCCATTTTATTTGTTTTAGTTAAAAATAACTTTCCTAACGCCCCAAAAATCTATGGAACGATTAAAATAAAAGGAATCGAAACGGTTGGGATAATTGAAAACGTCCAAAATATTGGAAATATTGGAGATATTGTATGGAACGAACTTAACGACATGATTTACAACGTATTCAGTAATATTAAAGCGGATTATTCGCATCTTTCTGAAAAAAGCGAGATCTCTAACTTAACAAAAAAATATTTCATCGAAACTTTGAAAGTTTCTGAGGAAATTGGCACCTACATTAGTAATTTACACGAATCATTAATATTACCTGATGAAAGAAATTATAGTATAGAAACTGTAAAAAGCACGAATTATTTGAAAAATTATACAGATAAACTTAATTCAATTATATCAGATCTGCAAAATAATATAAATCAACAGTCTGAAAAAACATTTTACAATCTACCAAAAATAAATTCTATATTAATTGATATAAAAGAAATCATGGAAAAATTCCGTTCCGAGTTTCCAGAAGATAAAATAAAAATCCAACCGGTTCATCAAGATTTACATATGGAGCAGGTATTATATAACAAAACTAATGAGCAATATCAGTTTTATTTTATTGATTACGAAGGAGATCCGCAACTTAATGTTGAAGATAAAAAAGGAAAATTTCCAATTGAAAAGGATGTAGCGTCATTTTTGAGATCTTTAAGTTATATAAAGTTTAACACATTTTTGAAATTTATAGAGAAAAAAATAATTCAAAGAGACCGATACGAAGTTCCCGAAGAGATCCTATATAGCCTTTTTTTCCGAAAAGCAGTTATAAGCAAAAATAAAGTTTTAGACGTAATTTTAAAAGTACTTAATGTATGGGAGGAAAAATTAATAGCGCAACTTATTAGATTTCTTAAACCAAATATTACATTAACTAATTATTTCACTATTGAAAGAGCTTTATACGAATTAAACTACGAACTACTATTTAGACCGAATAAAATCATTATCCCAATTCTAGGCTTAAAAGAAATTATTGAAAAATATTAAAATTTTCTTAATATTTATTCTTCTTGTTCTAATTTCGCAAACTCAAACGTGTAATAAGATTTAGTTCTATCAATAGGTCCTATTTTTTTAATGTAATCTTTTTTTTTCTTGCTGTCTTTGTTAATCGCTTCTGTTGTAAACAATGCTATTTCATATTCATCTTCAGGAGAATAATTTATTAATTTATATACAAATCCTTCAGCAAATTTCGCCGGACCGAACTTATTTGAAAATAAGATATAATTCTCTTTATCGATAAATTTTGGAAAAAAACCTAAATGTTCACATAAATCAAGCTTATAATCTAAATTTTCTAATTGATTTTGAACCCTCGCTATATCGTTAATAAGGCGTGCAAACTTTATTCCCAACTCCATTTGAGCTTCTTCTTCTAAGTTTTCGAGAAATTTTCTAAATGTGGATCTTTTTATAACTATTAAATCCCTATCATCCAATGATCTAATAGAGCTTTGATCTATTATCAAATATTTTGCCATTTCCAAATAGTTTCTAATAACACTAGCTTTAGTTAGGTGCTTTCTGTCTTTTATTTCTTCTAAGATTTGATCCAATCTTTGATCAATTCTAACTGTTATAACATTAGTTACCTCTTTTTTTTCAGATTCTTTACCCTTTTTTTCAATACTCATTCTCTTATCCTCCATACTTGGAATGGCATTCTAGATTTTTAATATTTAACCCCTGACTCATAGATTCCATATAGTAATATTTGTATTCATTTTGATTCATATATAAATATTATTGACAAAAGAATTTAAATTTAAGTAGTGATATACCGAAGGATCCATGAATTTTTAAATGATTTACGAATAGATGCCGTATATTCCTAATTTTTAAGAAAGATTTTATCTGATTCCCAAATTATTAATGGTTGGATATTTCTTTTAAATTAAAAAGAACTCCACGCTGAATATCTTTATCTAAATTTCAAATTATCTGATATATTGGGATGAAATTTAATAAGATATTTGCACAAACATACGAAACTTTTAAAAGTATAAGAAATCCAATTACTTTTTAATCAAATATTTGTTTAATTAAATACAGTTTCGTAAATACAAATGCAATTTTTATTCAAATTGCGACTACAAATGAATATAAAGTAATTTTTTACTTTGATTTTCAACATTTGTTACAGTATAATGTTATTTAAATTACAAATTCTATTCTTATATTGTTAAGTTAAATAAAAATAAAGGCGTAGAAATAATGGAAATTTCAGAAAGCAATATATTGGGGGTTGAGTTAGTGAACAAAGATCATTCCATTACAATTCATACCGATAAACAAATAGAAGATATTGTAAAAGCTTTATCTAGTCAAACCAGACGGCAAATCTTACAACAAATCCAAACCGAGCCCATGGATGTAAGTAATATTGCCTCGAATTTAGGCATGACTGAGGCAAATATTTCCGCCCAAATTAAAAAGTTAGAAAAAGCGGGATTAGTAATTTGCGAATACAGCTCAGGACAGCATGGAGTAAGAAAAATTAGTCGGTTAAAATATGATGAGATAAAAATTAGGATTTAAAATTTCTTGATTCTTGTTTACGTTAACTTTAATTAAATTTGACCTTTTAAAATCACTCTAAGGGCGAATTTTTATAAAAAATGTTAGGTTAACCCCTAAGTCAATTTTGACAAGACTTCTTTCAAATATAATTTCATAAGGAATCTTTCAAGCGAGCAAAAATCTATTTTTTGCTTATTAGTCAAATCTTTGTAATTCAAAAAGATAGAACGATTTTTATTTAGTAATTCAAGATAAGTTTTTTTCTCATTTCTAAGAAATTGATCGATGAAATAGTTATTCTCGTTCTTAAACAAGCTAGATGAAAATTTTAGTATGGAATTACTCTCTAAAATAGCAGGATAATTTTCCTTAACTACACCTGAACTCATATGAAATTTAGGGATTTTTCTATTTTAGTAAAAAATTATTTTTTGATCCTTTAAAAAAAGGACTCCCTTTTGGTTTAGTATTTTTTATGCTAAATCTAACAAAACGAAATAAAAATAGATAATAAATAAGACAAATTTTATTTTTCATGTGTTAAAACAACTTCTTCTTGAGGTATTGGAGTGCTATTTACAATTTTTTCTATATTTTCTTTATGATTTTTCATTTGTCTTAATTCGTCAGAAACAATCTGGTGAGACATTCCATTAGTATGGAGCATTGTAACACCGCCTTTAATTCCTTGTTTACACAATCGAAATATACAGTTAAGCATCCAATTAAATTTGCCGAATGGATTAAGATACTCCTTTATTCTTCTTCTAAGCCAACCGCTGTCCAAATAATAGTAAGAGTATGCTTCTGCAACCAGACGATACATTTCGATATTTGTTAATTGTTCGGTTTTCATCATAGTATGAAATAGATCGTAATGCTTATAATTATTGCTCGTGACCATGCCTTTTGCTTTCATCTCGTCGTAAAAAGGAGTTCCAGGGAATGCAGTTATTGGAGTAAATTGTACGCAGTCCATATCAAGTGATTTAGCATAATAGATATTTTGTCGTACCATTTTCTTAGTTTCACCTGGAAAGCCAATGATTACACCTCCAAAAATTGATATACCTCTATCTCTTAGCATTTTTATTACTTTTCTTACCATAGTTGGTGTAAGGTTTTTTTTATTCATCGCATTGAGACTTCTTTGATGAACGGATTCAACTCCAAGAAAAACTTGCCTAAAACTCGCTTTTTCTAATAGATCTATTAACCAAGGATTGCGATATAAGGTATCAACGCGAGATTGACAACTAAATCGCATTTTATTATTAACTCCTGACTGTATGATCGCATCCAATATTTTTTTAGTGCGTTTAACATTAATAGTAAAATTATCCTCGCAGAAAAAGATAAAATTATTTCGCCAATCGACATCGTAGACTTCTCTCATGATTCTTATTAGGCTCTTAGTTCGATACACAATATGTTGCGTTGGGTCTTTCCACATTTTAATAATACAACAAAACTTACAGTTATGCGGACACCCTCTTGAAGTTTCTACTTGTCTTGTGGTTGTACCAAGATAAGTATAAAGTTTGCCTTCCAAAAGATCTCGGCGTGGCATGGGAAATTTGTCTAAATTACATTCTAATCTTCTATCGTTGTTATGAATGACTTTCCCTTCTTTATTTTTATACGAAACGCCATCTATATCTTTTAAAGACACATTATTCTTATTGCCATCAATATAATCTATAATTTCTTTAAAGGTATGCTCACCCTCTCCTCTAACTGTATAATCAACAGCAGGATGATTGGCTACATATTCTGGAACCAATGTGGGATGATATCCTCCGAGAATTGTAGTGCAACCATGTTCTTTAGCCATTTCAGCTACTTCAAAAGCGTGATAAATTTGAGGTGTCATACTGGTTATAGCAACTACATCATATCGATTTAATTCGTTATGGAATAGTTTTTCTCTATATTTATCGACTTTAAAATCAAATAATTTTGCGTCGTGTTCAGGAACCATAGCTGCAATTGAAATAAGACTTAATGGGGCACCTGTAATTATTGAATCCAATCCCGAGTCTATTCTCGCGGGATTAATGTAAAAAATTTTCATTTAAATACTCACGTGTTAAATTTATTGAATTTAAATTGATTTAAAAACTTGCATATAAAAAAAAAGGAGTTCTTAGGTTTCTAGAAAGTAAGTAAGTAAAGTATTTTTAATTTCCTCGAAATGTCCTAAATGCACCTTTGAAAGGTCTATTAGAGATTCACGGAGGCCTATTGTTTCAATTCTTTCCGCAATCTTGAAATATGGCGTTTCTTTAAGCTTTTTAACTAATAATTTGTGTTTTTCGCTCTCTTCTAAAAGTAATTCAATAGGATTGATTTTTTCAACTCCTAATATTTTTTGAATAAAAGACAGCAACATTGTGTCAAAAGTTATCCTCATTATAACTTCCTTGTCGAATTCGGCTTTTTTAAAAAATAAGTAGGTTTTAAGAAGGGATATAGACTCTTTAAATAGTTGAATAGAATCATTACCGATTTCTTTTATTTTTTCGTTGTAAGCTCGATTTTCAGAAACTCTCAAACATATAGCAGCAACAGTTTGATATTCAGCTACAAAATGAATAAATCGCGCTTTAGCGTTAAGCATCGTATCTTTTGATTGTTCCTCATCTAATATTTCTCCCAGATTATCTAGAGATTTTCTAAAATAAGTAGCAATATCGTAAAACTTATTTGCTGCAGCTTCATATTCTTTCATAACTAATAAATTATGCGCCCGTTTTTCTTCTAACTCGTAGAGCTCGTCAAATTTATTGATTTTCATCACAGCTTGTAAAATCAGTCTTTTACCTTTATCTTTTGTTAAACTAGAGCGTTCATAAGTTTGTCCAGCTTTTAGTAATAAAAAAGAAGAAAGTTTATGAAACTCTTCGGGATCAGCCTTGTATAAATAAAAAGAAGCCTTTTCCCAACTTTCTCCAGCAGACTCCCAATCATTCATCTTATATAATATATTTGCTAAGCGCATGAGCAATTTGGCAGAAATTTCGTACAATTTTAATTGTTCCGTCTTTCTAATGATTAAATTTAAGCGGTCAATCGCATGAATGTTATTTTTAAATCGCGAAATTATTTTAGCAATTTGAATATAAAGCTCATCTAATTTGATATAGCTTCCAAAATCAAGATATATTTGAGCAGCTTTTTCATAAAGTTTTAAAGCTTTTTCTCCTTTGCCTTTATCGACTAGATTTTCTGCTTCGTCTATTAATTGTATTGCCTCGATTTCTTTCTGTTCTCTATCTCGGTTATTGATCATTTATAATCTATTTGGAGTGTTTTATATAATTAATTATTAAAAACTTTTATTTATATTATAATAGATCCATTAAATAAATTTAATTTTTCTATAGTTTATCAAGGAGTTTTATATTTTTGCTTTTTAAAATGTTTCTAAACTCTAAAGCTTGAGAAGTTGAAGCAAAACATTCTTTAGCGTCTTCAATGGCTCCGTAAAAAATAAAATTTGAAAAACATGAAGCAATAAACATAATGCTTGCTCTTCTATAGCGAGTGTGGTATTTTACGTTTAACCGAGGTGAGGAATATTTAAAAAGAAATAGATTCGGAGCTGTACCAACCGGTAGTTTTAGCGAAGTACATATTATTTGTTGAGTCTCTAAAATGTGAGCTAGGCTCTCTAAAGTTATGACACCCCCATCAATCCAGATCTTCTCAATACCTAAGTTATTTAATCCTTCTAATAAACTGATGTTATTAGGTTGGTTTTTATCAGTTAAATACGCATATCGTTGAGTGGATGTCATATTATCTGAGCCAAGAATTAACACTACAACCGAATTAATTTTATATTTTTTAAGAATTTCTAGTTCTTGTTTGTTTTTAAGATTTGAAATAGCATTATATATATATTCATCCGGTGTAATACCCCTTTCTTTAAGATATTTTATTCCTGCAACCCGCGCATCAAAAGTTCCACCTAAGACAAATGGAGGTTCAAAGTGATCTAAATAAAATTCTAGATATTTTATCATTGCATTTTGTGTGTTTCCCGAAATTTCTATTAAATCTGGCAATTGATATTTTTCAGCTAAAGACTTTTGAGTTAAAATTCGCTTTTTTGCTTTCTCTTCATTGAAAATTTCTTCATTTTTTCGATTGATAAAAGCCTGACCTTGATAAAAAAGAGTTCCAATCAGAACGGGAGGTAAATTAAAATTTCCTCGACCAAGTTTAATATTTCCATAAATATATGGACTATTATTCGTCATAACAATTTTTTAATATTCTTTGATTTATGGTTATTAAAATTATTAGATAATGTTTGAGAATTAATATTTATGTACAAAAATAGTATGTAAGTTAATAAAGATGTAATTTATTCCCACAGCTCTTACATTGTCCATTCTCTAATTTTTGAAAACATTCTATATGATATAATGTTCTGCATTCAGGATCCCCACATTTAACAACTTGTTGATTTTCTTCAAAAATATAGTGACATACAGGGCAAGAACTATAAATAGCATCATCTCCTAAGTCAGAGATATTTTCTAGTGTTGCGGGGAGTACTTCAGATTTCTGGGAACTTTCTTGCTTTTGATATTTTAATCCTGATAAGGAACGTAATTTTTGTGCTTGAGTCACCTCTAAGGGAATATTTAATAAATAAAAACAGTGAGGACATCTACAAGTTCCTGATTCTGCTGACGTTTCATCTGTTTGGGACATTGCCCATCCTGCTAAACAATGAATATGATATGGTGTTTGACAGTTTGGGCAATATCTGCCAGTGAGATAAAAACTACCTTTAGTAGTTGGATCGTCTTCTTGAAAACAGATAGTACACTTTTTAAAGTCAGCCTCACCTCTTATTTGTTTCAATCTTAGTTCTTGTGATTTTGTTAAATCTTGAACTCTTAATAATTTTGCAGCAATTTTTCTAAGAAAAGATGGATTTTTAATAAGAGATTCCATATCAGATCCTGGAATTTTAACATTTGAATCAGCAAATTTTTGAGCAATAGTTAGTAATGATTTATAATCATTACTGTAATAATATTTACCCTTTGTAAGATCGCTTAATTTTTTTAAAATGTTAAGTTGACTCATTACGCCTAATCTAAAAGTATCAATTTTAATATTAAGACCTTGTGCAACTCGAGCCATTTTTATAGGATCACTTGCTGTTTCTGTATTAATCCCATCAGAAATTACGAGAATTCGGGGAATATTTGCCATCACTTTTCGCAGCTCTCCGATTAATATCTTTATTGAAAGCGCGATACCATCGCCCATATTGGAACGCCCTCCAATAGTAAGCGAATCTAACATATTGTAAAGTTGACTTTCAACACTTGTGAAGTCTGAAACTTTCTTAGCGTTATCTGAAAACGATACGATAGCAAATGTACTCTTTCCATCTTTCTCAAATCTTTTTTGTATTAATTTTTTTATCGCATTTATGCAACTGTATAATCTATTAGGTTTATAATCAGTTCTACACATACTTCGGCTGGTGTCTATGCAAATAACCACGTTTTCAGAGACTCTTTGCGACATATTTTTAGATATTTTTATTATGAACTATCTTCTTTATATAACTCAATTAATAAATATTTATCTTTTGTTAGTAAAATAATGTTTTCCATTATAATACTTTTCTTAGATCACAATTCTATCATGAAAATTTATAATTTCTTAAGAGAGCTCTATTTTTAAAATTATAAAATAACACACTTACGTCGTTAGACAAAATTTTTTTTATAAGTTAAATTAGTTACTAATTATTAGAAGAACTTTTTTTAAAGAGAAATATCTATACTTTACATATAATAAGAAAAATAAGAAAACAAAACAATCTGAGTTTCAATGTCGGAAATTAACAATATTCAAAAAATTAGAGATTTTTTCAAATCAAATGTAATTATTAATGAAGTTAGAGAAGTATTAGATTTTAAGCCCGATACACTCTTTGGCATCGATAAAATCAGTGCAGAAAAGCTGAGGAAATCTAATATTAAAACAATTTTACATCTAGCGAGTTTAGATGCAGATCATCCTCCACAAATAAGAGACGTTTTACCTCAAATTTTAGTTAAGTGGATTAAAGTTGCTAAAGTTCTCGAAAAAGCAGTAAAAGAACAATTAAAAGCGCAAAAGAAACTTTTACTTATTGGATTAGATAATGGAGGAAAAACATCAATTTTAGCCGTTCTTCAAGATAAATTCTCAATTATTAAAGATTTATTACCTACAAGAGGTGTTTCTCGAGAAAAGTTAGACTTTTTTGGCTATCCAATAATCTCATGGGATTTAGGGGGTCAAGTTCAGTATCGTGAAAAGCTTTACTTTAATAAGCCTGAATTATTTTTTGGAGAAGCAGATCTTATTCTATATGTTATTGACATACAAGATCCTACTAGGTTTGAAGAATCAGCTAGCTACTTTAAGCAAGTGATAGACGTTTTATTAGAACTAAAAGAATATCCACCAATACTGGTTATTTTAAATAAATCAGATCAGGATGTAAGGCGTACCTTGACGTGGCAAAAAAATGTTGATGCCATTAGAAGTAAATTCGATCTCATTCTTAGCCAATACGAAAATTTTAATGGTGAGTATTGCGATACAACAATTTTTCAGAAAGAAACGGTAATGCAAATGTTTAGCACTGCGTTAATGAAAGTTTCTGAAACTTCAGAAATCATAGAGAACATTCTTGAGGATTTTGCAGAACAAATTGAAGGTAGAGCTTTAAGTTTAATTAGCATGGATGGATTAATTTTTGGAAGTCATTTTAAAACCAAATCAGATGAGATGTTAGTGAACAATTCAGCACTTTTGCTGCAGACGCTCTCAAACTTTCATAACTCTCTTGGGCTACTTAGAGAAAGAGCTATTTCCCTTGCCCTTCCTATGAATAATCTTAGCATCCGAGGCGAGAAACTATTTGAATATTCTGATTTAGAAATTCCGGTTTATTTATGGCTCCTCTCGGAAAAACCAGAAAAATTAGAAGAAAAATTAGATTTTTTCAGAGAGCAACTGCTACCATTAATTAATTTATTCATTTAAATTTTAAATTAATATTCCTTCTAATTCCAATTTAATTGTATTCTAAATCCCTTTGAGCATCGAGCAAACATTCACTACATTTTTCCATCATTTGTATTGCTTTATCTAATTTTTCAACAACGTTCTTTAATCCTTTAGCTTCTGCGACATTCCGCCATTTTAGAAAATTCTCTTTATGTGAATCGTTATGGTTCGCCCAATGTTGGCATAATTTCGATAACTTTAAAATATCTTTATCTTTTTTATCCAAAATTCATCACTTTATCTTTAAGGTAAATTAAAATTTGTAAAAAATAAAAAAAGAAGATAATAAAAAAAATTTACTTATGACAGAGTCTTTTAAGTAAAGTGGGATCGATTATTTCTTTTGGTTTCCAATCTTTACTTTTCAAATATTCCTTTATTTCAGTCTTTAAATTGATTGGAATGTCTGCATCAACGCGAATGTATTTTTCTAAATCTTTTGGAAAGTCAACGCCTTTATATTTTCGTTCTAAGTCAATCCAATGAGATAACTTTATCATACGTCCTTTGGAATTATCGGCCGGCCTCAAACACATTTTAGCACATAAACAAATCGCTTGTTCAATTGATTCAGCAGTTGTAAGCAAGTGTTCTGGACCAGGACCAATTAAATGATCACTAGTCCCATCTCTGGCGTTCCACACTTTCCAAGTATCCTCATCATCAGATCTTCCTACATACATCCGCCTATACTCAGCAGAATGAGGACCACATATTGCTGGAATTCCCATACCATTACAACTGCTCGCAATACTTGCAGCTTTCTGGCTCATAGCACCCCACGCTATACCGCAAGCTCCAACTCTGTTTAAAATGTAATCCGCAATCTCTTCGTAATTCCCTCGTAAAGGCCGTCTCGCAAAAATATTTGCTACCTTAATAGCCGCACCGTTTATATGTGGATTGCTAACGCAACTTCCAACGTTTAACAAGCCGCCACGGTCGAAATATCCAGGAAATCTATCGTAAAGTGTCTTTCCTTCATCATCTTTTACAAGACCAATATCCATCGCTCCGCATCCAGAAACTACAACTATGTAATTTCTATTACAAAATTCTTCCGCCATTAAATATAACTCTTGAATTTCTTTACTGTAATTTGCACAGCCTATTATAGCAACAATTCCGGGAATTTCCCCTAAAACAATTGGTGCGCCACAATTTCTTATCTCTGTGTCCTGAATAGGACCACGCCCTACTCTTATGTTAAATTTTTCGTTTCTAATCTTTTCACGCCCTGCATACATAATTAGGGTGAGAGGTGAAACATTTTTCATGCATTCGGCTTCACATCTACCACAATCTAAGCATGAATCAAAAACATCTTCTAATACAGAAAAGTCTCCCTCCTTTGCTAACTCTATACCTTCAACAAGTGGTAAATCGTTTGGGCAATTCCGTTGACAATTTCCGCAACCATTACATTTCATTGCCATATCTATACACCCTTGCTCGTCTGGAACTGCGCTTTTACTATTTCTAATTGGCTTTACTTTTATTGCCGTTTCTACTGCAACCTGCCCCGCTTTTACTGGATCTAAAATTAATACACCTTTAGCTTTTCCACTAACTAAATCGTTTACAATTTGATCAACCGGGTCATCAGTTCTATCTGGTAATCCATTCATATTTTTCTCATTTGAAGCGATAAATGGTGCATTTACTAGTTGCGCTTGTTCATAGCTTCTTAAGTTAACGCATTGTTCATCCACCATCACTACATCTGCTAAACCAGAACGGATGAAATGCATTTGACGGGCGAGAGAACCAACAACTTTAGCTCCAGCGTAATATCTTGTTAAATCCAAAGCAGTACAACAGATTGCCCCTACATCAACTTTGTTTTCATATCCCTTTTCCCGCATATAATCAACTAATTCGATTCCAGGTGCTACATTGTGTCCAATCATTAAAATTGTAGCCTTATTTTCCGTATCTAAAGTACCCATTCCCAATTCAACGACAGGTACATCAGGATCTCCTACAGGAAAACCATATGCAGCAATTTGAACGGCATCAGCTATCTCCATTCCAACAGCATCACATAATCCTGCCAAAAAACTTTTTGCTTCATAATCTAAATAATTTGATTCTTGACCGGTATGACCAGCCGCAAGAAGATGAGTAATATTGAATTGAACCCATTTCATTGCTTCTTCCAAATCTTCTAAACATTCTGGTTTCATCCCTACTATCAATCGTGTACATGGCATTTCTACAGCAATATTGTTTCCAAAATTTATTGGGACATTACCAAATTTATGTTTTAACCAGTGAATTAGATGATCTCCGTGAGCGCTATGGCACGAAGCACCGATACAGCACGCAATCTCTACTATCTTTGCACATGCCGTTTCTATATTAATACCACAAGCCCCTGTTCTTCCCTTTGAGAGGTTGCATTTACCGAAGGTACAAAGGCAACACATATCACATATAGGCATATAGAATGGTTTATAGCGTTCCATTAATTTGAAAAACCAATTTCGCAATGTTGGAATGTGTGGCATTGGAGTTGGGCCCATTGGCTCCCATTCAGTCTCATCTCCGAAACTTACATGTCCTGTCGTTAATTCGAAGCCCTTAATACTCCCTAATGGACCTTTGTAAGAATCTATTTTTATTTTTGCGCCTTTTCTACTCATTTTTCCATCATTTTTTTTTTAGGTTTTTTTAATTATAATTTAATTTTATCTTTGTTTTTATTTTAAATTTTATAATCCATGGAATCTATACCTTACCGGAATTTAATAATTAATGC
>JBHLQY010000063.1:0-14037 GCA_048883105.1 Candidatus Thorarchaeota archaeon
TTTATAATGAAGTAAAGGGATTAGTTATTGGAATTGCTGTTTTAAAAGAAATATGGCCGAGGATATTAGAGATTGCTGATGCCCCATTGAGGTCGCGAATGGAGCCTGAACAAGATTTAAAGCCATTTTCTTTGAATGATTTAAAGATATTTTTCTCAAAATCTATGGAAATTTTCTGGGATGATAATAAATTAAATCCACCTTTATATCCATTGTTTCCATTAAACGAAAAACTAATCGAAACGATTTTCGAAAAAACTAATGGCAATCCGAGAAATTCTATTAAACTTTGTAAGAAGTTCATTGATAAAGTAGTTATGGGAGAGATGACCGTAGAAAAACTTATAGAGGGGGGAGTTGAAATTGTAGCAACAGCAAAACAACCATCAGAAGCGGAAGAAGCTATCGATTTTTCTAAACCACAAGAGCTAATTAGAAAGAACATTGAAGTGATTTTAGCAGAGGAGGAATATATCATAGATGTCAATCCTCAATCTGTAGCAGGGGCAATATTAAAATATATAATAAAAGTTGGAGAAGAGAAAGGAAAAGATTTCAAAACACTGATGGAATATAAATTCTTGCTTGGAAAGCGGACTCAAACAATAGCAGGATTGATCGAGGCTGAAGGTAAAAAATGGGGATTGGAGGTTCCATCCATAAAAACGTTTGATAGAAATGCCGGAGTCGCTGGATATTACGCAGCTAAACGCCTTAAAGATGCCATTGGAGAAAAAGTTATTAATAATGCCATTTTGATCGTTCCGAAAGGAACTGATGGTGCAAAATACGATTTAATATTACAAAATACGCCTGAAATACAAAAAATAGAGATCACCAACGAAATTGGAGAAAGATTAATAGAAAACGCTTTAAAATATCCTATAAAAAAAGTCTGGGAGATCGTAAAAATAATATGGAATGATATCGGCAATTATGTACCCCCTCCTGTTAAAGAATTTATGAAAGAAGAATCATTATAATTATTGAATACTGATATGACAGCTAAAATTGATAACACATATTGTGAGGCATTTGAGGGTTTATGTGTCCAATTAATGGTGACAGCTCAAGATGCTGAATTCTTAAATAGAGCTGCGAACGCATTTACTGCTTTACCTTCGACTGTGTTTGGAGATGCTGAAGGTGGTATAGTTAGGTGGTTAACTGAAAAAGAAACGATTGATGGACGTTTAGGCGCAATAGTACAATTATGGATTACTGGAACAGGAAAGAAAGCTAAGGAAAAGCTCTATAATCGGCTCGGTAGAAGAATGCGTCAAGGAATCCTTGTCATACCAACCACAGCCGTTTTTGATTATTATCCAGAAGATACAGACCTCAAATTCAATATGATAAATAATGTGGGACATTGTGGGGATGGATATGAATGGATTGTTGAAAAATATAACAGAAAACTCATAAACGTCCCAATAATGATGGGTTTTGATTTCATAATAGAAGAAGAATTATCCTATGCGAAAGGTGTTATGGGAGGAAATTTGTGGTTGTTTTGTGATTCGGTCAATTCAGGAATTAAGGTAGGCAGAGAGGCTGTAAAAATTATTTCTGAAATTGATAATGTATGTACCACATTTGATGTTTGTTCTGCTGGTTCAAAACCAGAAACAAATTTCCCAGAAATAGGTCCATCTACTAATCATCCTTTTTGCCCTACTTTAAAAGATAAACTTTCTGGGAATGAATTTAAAGTTCCCACTGGAATAGAATCTATTCCTGAGATTGTCTTTAATGCAATTGATATTAACACAATAAAAGAAACTATGCAAGAGACGATAGAAGGTATAATTGAAATGGATGGTTTAATTAAAATTTCTGCTGGCAATTACGGAGGAAAGCTAGGTAAATTTAAAATTCATTTGAGAGAATTAGGACTAAAAGAAAGTTATTTTTCTTAAAACTAATATTATTTATTTAGGGATAATGGTTCTTTTTTCATTGGTTTTATATTAATATGGTCTAAATTATTGTACCATTTCGGATATTTTTCTGTAAATATTTGATCTATCTTCTTTAGGGGCACATCAGCATAATTACCCCAATCTCCAATATATTCAACAAACTTATTCCCCTCTGTATCATGTGTTGAAAATAAAGCATCATTTTCTCCATCGAACTCAATCATTGGAAAAAATCCCCCTTTAATACAAGTTTCTTTATCAAAAACGGGTGTAGCTTTTATCCATTTCCCGTTCAAATACAGTTCACTATACGCATGACAATGAAAGGCTTTGGTACCCATAAGATTAACAAACTTTTGTGATATTTTGTGATTAATAATGTCAACCATGTGAATTCGAGCAGGAATCCCTACAGCTCGTGCCAAGGTTGATAATAAAGTAGCCTTAGACATACAAAAACCGTTTTTTCTTCGCAATGTTACTGAGGCTTTAAGATTTGCTTTAATTTTTGGATAATAAGAGAATGCATTATATTTTATTTTATCTCTTACCCAATAAAACAGTGCTATTGCCTTTTCTTTATCAGTCTTCAAACCATTGACAATTTCAATGGCCTTTTCTCGAACTCTTTTCTTATGAAAGTTTAGAAATTCAGTAGGCTGTAAATATTGTTCAAAACCATCCATACTTAGGCTAAGTATTGGTTTGTATAAAAATTTTATATTTATAAAAATGAAATGAAAAGTTAATTATTTTTTAATCATATAAAATTTTTAAAACTAAATTTTTATTTTTAATAGTATTTATATATCTCCATTATTATTTTAAAATCGAGTTTTAAAATATATTAAGTCAGTGATATATACTGGAAGCCTTAATACTTTGTCGATTTAATACGATATATGGCCCAAGAATAGTTTTAAAAGCTCCCAAATCTTTAAACGAGAAGAGAATAAGAGACATTCCATTATTAATGGATCTCCCCTCAAAAGGAGTTTTTCTTCACATATTTGAGGGATTAAAAACCGCGAACTTATTTTTTGACATTCCTAGTGAGTATGCGAGAGGTGGAATAGAAAATCTTCTAATTTCAATAATTACAGAGATTGATAGTAACCTTAAATTAATGTTCGCACGTGAACTTCTTGAGGATTTTGTGAAAGATTTTAAAAAAATAAAAGATGCTTATAAAGCATTCAATTTTGAAGCGAAAGATTATAAGGGAGATCCTGATAAATTAAAAGAAATTGAAAGGTTATTTCTTTCTTTTTTCAAATCCATTAAACCAGCAATTAAAACTTTAGAATTAGCTGAATATCGCTACCAAGCATTGTTTAAGACTGCTCGGGATGCAATCTTTATTATAGATCAAAATTTAGGAATTATCATTGATGTAAACTTAGAAGCAGAAAAATTAGTTGAATATTCTCGTGAAGAGATCATTGGACATCAACCTTCTCGATTTAAAATTTTTGAACCGAAAATGTTAGAAACAATTTTTTCACAGGATCTAAATAGTGAAAATGCACCTCTTTTCTTTACAAAACTGAAAAACTCTATTGGTAAAACAATATTTCTCGAAGTAAATGTGAATGAGATCCAATTTGGAGACCAGCATTTAATTCAATTCATTTTTCATAATATAACCGAAATGAAAATGGCCGAACAAAAAATTAGAAATCACGCTAAAAATATCGAATTTCTAAATAAGATCATAACTCTTGCGAATCAAGCTGATGACCTAGCTCTACTATTAGATAATATCTTAGAATCCATCATAGATTTTTTAAACTTTGATGGATGCTGCATCTATTTAATCGATAAGAATAAAAATATAGCTGAAATCGAAGTCCAAAAAGGATTTCCATCTAATTTCATTAAAAATAATAGGTTATTAGAAATAAATAGAAATCCATACGATTTTATTTTTATCAAGGGAGTAGCAACCTTTAACGACAATTTTCCAGAAATTAATAATGAATTTTTTAAAGGTACAAATTTTATTTCTACGGCAATAATTCCATTATTTTCAAAATTTGAAATTATTGGTGCTATTGTTATGGGTTTAGAACACCAGAGATTGTTTTCAACTGAAGAAAAAGATTTACTTATTTCAATCGGTTTAGAATTAGGTACAGCAATAAAAAAAATGAAATATGAAGAATACCTCCGTCGAAGTGAAATAAATAGGAGATGCTAGAATGATAATCTATCCCTCATCGAAAGCTAGCGGGTATTCAACGATTCCACTAACACCCTTTAGAGCACCGGATGTGAGTTCAAGTATTAAAAATGACTCGTTAGGAACGTCGAAAGGTGCTATAACGCCAAAATCATAAGCAGGTTTAAATCCAAACTTTGGATAGAATTTAGGATGTCCTAATACGATAACGATTTTATGGTTTAAACGCTTACACTCCTCAAGACCTTTCTCAACGAGTTTTGAACCAATCCCTTGGTTTTGAAATTCTGGTCTTACAGCCAAAGGTGCCAGAGCTAACGCAGGAAATTCTGCTTTTTCAGATGTTATTATTATTTTACTAAATAAAATATGTCCTATGATTAAATTGTTCAAAATTGCTACAAGAGATAATTCGCTGATAAAATCGGGTGAGGCTCGTAAATTTATTACTAGACGGACTTCATTTTTTTGTTCAAAAGCGCTATAAATAACATCAGAAATTTGACTGTAATCATTAGGATTTTCAGAACGAATTGTAATCATATTTTAATAATTAAAATGTAATTAAATTATAAGAATTGAGCCTTTATAATAAGGATGCTATAAAATCAATGATATCAATTACTGGAATAAGCATGTCGAACAACCAAACTTTCTGATATATACCACCTTGAAACGACATTCTCTAATTTTTAATATATTGTTGGCATGTTAATCAATTATTTTAAATTTATATAGATTGACTTAAGAAAAAAAATTAAAAAATTAGATTTTTGATGCTATAAAGTCAATAACATCAATAACTTGAATTTTTTCTTTGAGCTCAGGTTCCATTTCTTCATGTGCATCTCTTAAATTCCCAATGCAGAATGGACAACTGGTTGTTAATACGTCTGCTCCAGATTCTAACGCTTCTCTAATCCGTTCCTTTGATATGTCTTTTGCCAAATGCGGAAATTGGCTTTTTACACCTCCTCCCGCCCCACAGCACCACGCATGTTTCCTATTTCTTTTCATTTCAATTAATTCAACTCCAGGAATTTTAGTGATAACCTCTCTTGGTATTTCATATAAATCCATGTGTCGACCTAAATGACAAGGATCGTGATAAGTTACTTTTAACTTTTCACCTTCCTCCGGTTTAAATGGAACTTGGTTATTATTTAAAAGGTCAATGAGTACTTCTGTTATGTGCTTCACTTCGAATGGTAATTCTTCTCCTAACATTTCAGGATAATCTCTCTTCAAAGTTCTATAGCACCCCGCACATGCTGTAAATACTGTTTTTGCGCCCATATTCTTGAATAAATCAAGATTGTGCTTCATAAGCTCACCAACAGATTTGTATTCACCTATACGAACACCTATAGAGCCACAACACCACTCGTCCTTCGATAAGGCCATTTCCATACCCGCAGCAATAAGAATATTCATCATATTTTTTAACGTTTCTTGTTGTCGTAGCGGCATAGTACACCCTGCAAAGAAGATTAAATCGCCTTCCTCCTTTATATTTGAAAAATCTGAAGCCCATTCAAACTTTTTAGCAAAATCATCCCCATAGGGATTCTTCATGGCATCATTGTTCATATAATCTACTAAATCTTTATGTCTATCCAGCGGTGCAAATCCTGCTTCTACTAAATCTTTTCTCAGAGCATCCCATACTTTATAATGATCAATCCATTTCGAGGTATTAAGAACAAGATATTCATTATGAGTTTCATGACAGACTTCAGTACAATTGGCACATTCTGTACATTGATATACAAATTCTGCCAATTCTCTGCTTAATGGAAGTTTACCTTCTAAAACGCTTTTTAGAACGTTCATTCTACCACGTGAGAAATAAATTTCAAAAGCAGCATCCCCTATCGCTTCCTTAACCGGGCAAGTTAAATATCTTCCAACAGCTGGTCTAATGGCGTACCCGCAATCACCACAACCCATACAGGACATTATGGCCTTCCATTCTTCTTTAAGATTTTTTAATTCGGTCACTTTTTAATCCCCCCTAAAGTTAAATTTACCTCTACTTAAAATACATTTTGGATCAAGCGTTTTCTTAATTGCTTTCAATGTTTTATAATAATCTGGTAAATATGCTTCAAGCTCAACCATTATTTGAGATGCCATTTGTCCCATCATGTACCATTGTGCACCCCATTTTGTTACCATTTCCATATAAGATTTCCATAGTCTAAGATTGATCTCATCAAATTCTTCATGAATCTCTCCGTTATAATAACTTGGAAAACTTGTATATCCGCATGTTAGCTCCACATTATTGCCGTCAATTAAAAATATTGGTCCACTTCCGCTAATAGGGCGTTGACCAGTTATTTTTGTAAATTTATCCATATCCTCAGAATTTTCCATATCCCATTGATCAATTTCAGCTAAATATTTTGGATACATATTAACTGGAACAAAGCATTCGCAAGATAATGGTTCAAGGGCAGGAACTACGCCCCATAAATTATGATAAAATTGCCAATGTCCTTGTTCTGCATAATGCCATTTAGCTATGTTTCCATCAGAGATTTCTGGACCTATAGGTTCGCATTTATTGTTATTCACAATGATTTCATCCAATTGTTTAACTTTTTCTTCTAATTCTGCTTCTGAATTTGCTTCAACTGTATAAAATATAATACCTCGCTTTCTCTTCAATTGTTCCCACATAGGCATCAATCCAAATTCACATCCTAATCGAACAATGAGATCCATTATATACATCAAGTCATAGACATCAATCCCTTTACGTCTCACATCTAACATGATCTGAGAAGAAACTTCTCTATCCTTACGAGGTAATAAAAAGGATTTATAAGCTGCGTATGGCGGTCTTGGAAATACTTGAAGCGACACTTTCGTTTTTACTCCTAAAATTCCGTTATCGCCGCAAAAAAGTCCTGCTAGATCGGGGCCGTTTCCGAATCTATTGAATGGTGTTTTAGAAAACTTGTTTGCCTGAGATCCAGTTTCTATTATATCTCCAGTAGGTAATACAACTTCTAAAGAAACTAATTGATTCGTACATGTTCCATATTTAGCACATCCACCTCCTCCAACTGACTGATGAGAGATTCCACCCCCCACGGATGCCGTCATTCCAGATCCAGGACCCATACAACCCGTATAAAGATCATAATGGCATAAATATTCATTCAATTTACCCCATGAAATTCCAGCTTCTACATTAACTACCATATTGTCCTCATCTAAATTTATAACGTTATTCATTCGTTTCATGTCAAGTACAATTCCACCGTCTCCTATTGGTTTACTTCCACCAAATTCATCATTCCCTCCACCACGAGGGATAACAGGGATATTTTCTTCATTGGCAATTTTAAGAATTTCCGAGATTTCTTGAGCATCTTTCGGACGAATAATTATATCGGGAATACCTTGTAAAAGAGGATCAACAGTTCTCGAATACGCATGTCGAACAATTAAGTTGTTGGAAATATACTTTTCCGAAACAATATTTTCTAATTTTTGATATAATTCAGACATTTTTAAAAACTAAAATAATAATAATTTTAATATAGTTAATATTGAGTACTCAAATAAAATAAATATATTTCTTTGAAATTTTAGAGATTGTCTCATACGTGAATTTAATTAAATTTAAAAAAATTCAATATTTATTAAAAGAGAATTTAACCCAAACATATATTAATTTTGTGGAAAATGGAAAAAATCAGAAAATATACATTGTTAACAACATTATGCGTTATTTTGATTATTCCAATATTTTTTGGAATCTATATCGAATATCTCTATGTAAGAAATTTAAATTTATTTGTTATCCTAATTTTATTGTTTAGTATGCTTATGCTCCTTTTAATAGGCAAATTGATTGGAATTTATGGCTATGATAACGAAAGTATTGAAAAGATGAGAAAACACGATGTCATTGAAGCGTTGATAAATAAAACGAATAAACTGAGATTATGGCTTTTTTTTCCGATAATTATGGTAATAGAGGAGTTAATTTTTAGATATTATTGTATCGGTTTTTTAATAAATCAAATAGATTTAGATGTTATTTCAGCTATAGTTATCTCAAGTTTAATTTTCTCTCTATTTCACATTCATCTTTGGTTTTCGTACAAGAATTTTAGGATTTTACTGATAAATCTTAGCTACTCGTTTTTATTGGGCTTGTTTAACGGATATATTTTTATAACTTTAGGACTTTTCCCTTGTATTGGAATTCATTATGCTTTAGCAATTTTATTATATTACGAAATTTATAGAAAAAATTTTAAAAATAAAATTTTAAAATAAATAAAAAAATAAATTTTAAATTACATTTTCCTGAGAGATTTTTTATCAATCTTGCCAATAACAGTGAGGGGTAGGTTATCAGAAATTTCGATAATTTTGGGTATCTTGTATTTAGCTAAATTTTCTTGTGCAAATTTTAAAATATCTGCCTTCATTTCTTCATTATTTTCATATCCTGCCTTTAATAGTACATATAATTTGACTATTTCGGAGCCAGGACGATTGGGATCGGGAATGCCGATACTTGCACAAAGCTCAATTGCGGGATGTTTATTCATTTTATCGTCAACTTCTACACTGAATACTTTATATCCTGAAACAATTATCATATCCTTTGTACGGTCAACTATTTTTATATATCCATCCTCATCCATAATTCCGACATCTCCAGAATAAAACCATCCCTCTTTAAGCGCATTTTCCGTCTCTTCTGGCTTATTCCAATAACCCTGAAAAATCTGAGGACCTCTTATTGCAATCTCACCCGCCTCGCCAATTGGAACCTCTTTTTCTCTATCTGTAACATCTACTAATTTAACTTCTGTATTCGGTAATGGAACACCAACGGTTCCGATTTTCTTTGGTCCTAAATAAGGATTCATTGTTACGCCAGGAGATGCCTCTGTCATACCATATGCTTCTATTACCTTTCCTTTGCCAACCACATCCTCAAATTCATTTATACTTTTTGTTGCGAATGGCGCAGCACCAGAAATATATCCCTGAACAGAACTTAAATCTAATTTTTTGAATTTTCGATTTTTTAAAAGCATAAGATAGAGCGTTGGTACATTATAAAAGAGAGAGATTTTGCCTTCATATTCTTTCAATTTATTTACTATATAAGACACATCTCTCGGGTCTGGCACTAATATTTGTGAACTCGACATATAAACTGTCTGTAGGCAAAATTGTAAACCAGCTAGGTGAAAGAAAGGAAATCCAGAAATATAAATATCTCCCGGATTAGCACCAGGTTTAAACCAATGTTCAATTATTTGCAGCATAGATATTAAATTTCTATGAGTTAAAATTGCGCCTTTGGGAGGACCAGTGGTTCCGCCTGTATATTGAAGTAATAGAACGTCGTCAGGTTCGATTTTGACATCAGGAGGGTTATCACTTGGATATTTTTCTAAAATTTCGTTATATATGAAGTATTTTATTCCCTCAATAGGCTCTACTTTTCCAAATGGAATCCTACCTATTTTTATCAGTTGTTCTTTCATAGATGGCTCTATATCTAATGTATCTGCCGCACTTGTAGTAATAACAACCTTAACATCAGTTTTTCCTCCCTGAAGCGCTTCTCTAACCTTTTCTTCGTAAAAAGAATCAAGAGTCACTATAGCAACTGCTCCACAATCTTTTAATTGATATGTTATCTCGCGGGAAGAGAGGAGAAAATTTATGCCCGAGGCAGCACACCCAGCGCAGAACGTTCCAAATAGGCTCACAATAAATTGTGGAAGGTTTGGTAAATTTATAGCCACTCTATCGCCTTTTTTTACACCATTTTCAACAAGACAATTGGCAAAACTATTAACGAACTTTTCTGCTTCTTTAAACGTCGCACGAGAACCTTGAAAATCATAACAAAGATTATCTGGATAATTTTTAATGGTTCTTTGAAACATTTCAGCTATTGAATAAACCTCTATCTCAATCTCCGGCTTTACGTGGTCGTCGTAAGATTTTAACCATATTTTTGACGAATATGGACTACTCTCACCAGTTTTTTGTGTCATATCTAATCATTTTATAGATTTTTTTATTAAATTCAACTAAATTTAATATATAAAATTCAGATATTTCGATATATAAAATTATTCACATTCGATTTTAATGTTAAAAAAAAGAAAAAGAGGTTAAAAAAAAGGTTAAAAAATTCCGATTATTCTTTTTCAAGAAAGGCGATTGGGGTGTGGTAATTAGCAATGAATTTTTTTAGTCGGTGGTTCACATCCACCTCTACACCCGCCCCTTTAGGAGCAAGGTTTACATTTTGGATCAGATTGGGATATTTTTTACCTTTTTTTCTAATGTCTAAGATTATCTTAGTCAAAAAATTATCGTTTAAATCTTAAAATTTTTATTTTTAACCCACAAATCTCGTTTGTACTTGCTCGTATAGATTTTGTTTATAAACCGTTCTTAAACCTATAAATGAACCTAATATGTAAAGAATTAATGGCGGAATAGTTACCATTATGATAGCCGTAATTCCAATGATTATTTCGAGTGCAAAATTTTCAGCATACACTTGCCCCATCAGTAGAGTTAAAGGATAGGTAAATGCGATTGCTAAAATGATAGGAACAAGTCCTTGTAAAATGTTTTCAGTTAATATCATTCTAAAAACGCTCCTCTTTGAGTATCCTAAAGATCTCAATATACCATATTCGTAGTTTTTATCATATACATTCATAATTGAGTTATAAAAAACTATGAAAAAAGAAACCAACAATGTATAAAAAACAATTACGTATAATACAACTGCATAATTTTCAATAAACTCAATAGCCTTCTCATTCATTTCTTCGGCGTTAAATATTACCTCGATATTTTCGAATTTATAGATATCCTCTATAATATCTTCTTTATCGGCATCATTTTCTAAAATAATATAAATACCCTCTATGAGATCAGCTCCATTATGAAATATTCTCATGCCTGCTTTTAAAGTAACGTAAGGTGTGATTACCAATTCATTATGAATTCCAACTATTTCAAATTTAAATTCTTTGTCTGCCGCATTTTTAATTGTTAATTTATCGCCAAGTTTTTTGTTAAGTTTATGAGCATGAACAGATGAAATCACAATTTCATCATCATCCTCTGGTGCTGAATTTTCATGTTTATCTCCATACCAAGAAAACCGATGAAATTCTCTATTTGCTATGTCTATGCCTTGTAAGATAAGATTTTGATCATCTTTATCACCTTTAGCTTTAGCTAAAATTAATCCTTTTGTATAGACTTCTATATCCTCAATTCCATTGATATTTGCAATATCCTCAATGATACAATCTTGACTTGACAAATTAACGCTTGTTTGAAAAATAACATTCAAATCCCAACCTTCAGAAGTTTCAATATTACCATTTTCACTTGTAAATGTTCTATCAACATTGTAATACATTGAATCAAGTAAGCTCTCTGTTGCAGAAACGATCAAAAGAGAAAAGGTCATAGCAACTACAGTAAAAGCTATTCTTTTAGGATTCCTGAATAAATTACGAAATACTAACCTATTTGTAATTTTCTTTGATTTTGAGCTTTTTTTAACTCTTTTAATTTTTCTTGTTACTTCTGTTTGTTCATAAATCAATTCCGCTATTATCATCTTATTTATTTTTCTAATTGAAAAAAAAGTACTCAGAAATACAAGTAAGATACCAATAATCAATCCAAGATATAATACTTCTGGAAGAAAAATAAACGGAAAGTCAAGTACAGATAGATTTGTCATTTCGGCAAGCATCACGTTTATCATTAACGTTCCTAATCCAAATCCCACAATAATTCCCAAAGGAATAGATATTACAGAAATTAAAAAAACATTAAATAGAAAATATTTATAGATATCTTTTCTCGTGTATCCTAATCCTAATAAAATTCCAATTTGTTGTTTTTGACTATTTACATATCTATTAAAAATAATATATACAATAATTCCTCCAAGTAATGCCATAAAAATTAGTAATATCATCATAATTTCTCCTGTATCTTCAACATCTGCCTTCATTAAAGAATACGCATAAGAATCTTCAAATTTTTCGGATTTATCAATCTCAACTTTGCAAATATCCCTGAGATATTTCTTTACTTCATCATGACCATCTGACACATCGCCATTGAAGGTTACTGCGATATTATTGTAATCAACAAGCTTATAATAATTGATTAGATCAGTATAATCCTCGGGAGATGAAGCATTTAGGGCATAAAAATATTGAATGATATAATTTTTCAAAGTACCTTTAGCAAGAAAAATAACCGCCATAGATCCCTCGACTGGAAATAAATATTCAGGATTAGAGGTCATTACCACAAATTCGGGAGCATTACACGTCCCAAGTAATGTTAATTCTGCATTATTTAGACCATCGATTTCAATTTGATCTCCAATATCAATATCATTTTTGCTTGCAAATACATCATCTATGACTGCACTAATATTATCATATTTATCGATATTTTCTCCTAATCTGATATTATAATCATAAACCTCAGGAGTTTCAATTCTTGAATCCAGACCTACAAGTAACACATATTTTCTTTCGTTTTGACCAGGTAAAGTTAATGATGTGCTCCAGAAAAGCCTACCGGTATATTCATCAACCTCATCAATATTTTTCAATCCATCTAATTGAGACTGAGTAATCCATGTATTATCTGATAATTGATAAATGTAATCTGCATGATTCACATCATCATAATACATATCCATCATAGGGAGTGCTGCTTGAATACCATAAAAAAGTCCTAAACCCCCTCCAAGAGATAAGATAATCGTTCCAATTACAAGATAACTTCTCCATCCTAGATTTCTAAAATCTGTTATTGCCTTTTTTAATATAATTCCCATTTTTTTAAACGCCAAAACTCTAATTATCTATTAATCCATCTCTCAAATGAATAATTGATGTCGCAAACTTCTCTGCTATATGCAAATTATGGGTGACTAAAATACAAGTAATACCTTCTGTTTCGTTTAATTTTATTATCAAATCTAAAATTTTATCACTTGTATCTGTATCCAAATTACCTGTTGGCTCATCACATAGAAGAAGAAAATTTTTCCCAACAAAAGGTATTTTAGCTAGTGCCCTTGCTACAGCAACTCGTTGTTGCTCTCCACCGCTAAGTTGTGAAGGATAGTGATATAATCTATCCCCTAATCCAACCTTTTTTAAATAATCTTCAGCAATCTCGTGAGCGTCTATATCTATTTTTAATTTTCTTTTAAGAAGATCAATGCCTATTATTACATTATCTAAAGCATTTAGGGCAGGAAATAGATTAAAAAATTGGAATATAAAGCCGATTCTCTCTCTTCGATAAACAGTTAATTGTTTCTTATTGAGATTTTGAATTTCATTATCGAAAATTTTCAGAAATCCTTCATTTTCATCTGGACTAGTTATCCCGCCTAATAAATTCAGCAATGTTGTTTTTCCTGAACCAGATGGGCCTAAAATTATTATTCTTTCTCCATTTTCTACTTTAAAATTTAGATTTTTTAAGGCTCGGACAATTATTTCTCCTGATATATAAGTCTTGGAAATATTAACACTTTCAATTGCATTTCCTTGGTAAATTAGATTTTCTTTACTTTTGGACATAAATAAACACCTTTCAATTTAATTGTTATTTTAAATCTAATATTCCTTTAAATATTAAAGATTAAAATTTATTAGTTTTATCATTCTTTATAAAATTAGTGATTAAAAAATGTCAGAATTGGAAAGAGTTAGAAAAATAATAGACGCTCACGATTCAACCCCTAAACAATGTCCTTATTGTTTTAGAAAATTAAAACCAAAATTAATTAAATTTACTAATACTGTAAATTATTATTGTTCAGTTTGTGAACAATTTATCGATTTAGAATGGGATTATTTACATGCT
>JBHLQY010000064.1:0-13977 GCA_048883105.1 Candidatus Thorarchaeota archaeon
TCGGAAGCAATACCATTAATTCAAATTGAAAAATCATTTACACCTAATCCAGATTCTAGAAAGATTTATAAAAAAATATACCGTGAATTTACGAAGATATATGAAAGAAATACAAAAATGTTTGAAAACTTAAACATTTAAATCTCTAAAATATGCTTTTAATTCAAATAAATCGAGTTTCAAATCCTTTAAATTTTTAACTCTGTATTCTTCTCCTATAACTTTTTTTATAGCATCGTTGATAAGGGCATCTTCCCAATTTGTATGTGGAAATTCGTAAGATTTATTTTCCAAATCCCCCTCCCATGGTTCTAATTTTGGTGTTGATTCGATATACCTTGAATTCCAATTAATTGTTTTTTTGAAATTCTCTTTTAGAGGTTTTAAATTGTCTGTGTTCCATCTTTTAATTACCCATGGAGCATATTCATGTAGCTTATCAAAATCAAGTTCTAAATCATTTCTCCATTCATACTGGTGAGCCCAATTAGCAATTGCTATGTAGTTATTATTTTTAGAGACTTCATAAGGAAAGAATTTCCATATATTATGATTTATATTTTCATTCCAAAATGGTCTACCTTCAGCATATTCAAAAAAATATCCAAAATAGTTTACATCATTTATGTTTTTTTGGTTAATCTTAATATAAAATTCAATTTGAGTAATATCTATTGTATTTTTCAATACTTCATCTTGATATAGTTTAAAGATTATATTTTTTGCTTTATTTGGATGGCATTTACCCGAATATACGATATAATAAGAAAAGCAATAGAAGTTTAAATAGCTATAAATCTCTACCCAACATTCTATAGGTTTAATAGATACATTTGATTTAATGTAATTAAAGATCAATAATACATCTCCGGCTGTGGTTAAAGATATTACGATAATAAATACAAATATACTAAAATAAATTTCAATGAGAAATAGTGAAACAGAAATATAAATTAATAATACACTTGCTACCAAAAAAAATGCTATCAATGATTTAAAAGCTTCATGTTCTTTATCCTTTTTGGAATATAATATCGTAGGTGTATGCTCAACGATAACTTCTACACCAAAATCATTGATAAATTGCTGAAAATCGATTCTTTTCCATTTAGATTTAATCATTTTCTATCAGCTTAGTGTATAGTGTTCAATTTGCTCTTATTTTATTAAAAGGTTTATATTTGAGATTTAAAAAAAAAATGGGATTTAAAATCTTATAAAAAATTAAAAAATAGAAAGGTGGGAAGGTTGCAATTTCAATCAATTTCAGAGCCACACTCAGAACAATATTTCCCTGTTGTTCGTGCGCCGCAGTGTGGACAGAACTTAACAGTTTCAGATATTTGGGCGGGGGCTGGTTGAGGGGCTGGTTGAGGGGCTGGTTGAGGGGCTGGTTGAGGTGCTGGTTGAGGTGCTGGTTGAGGTGCTGGCTGTTGAGCTTGTTGAGTTGTAGTTTGTGCTTTTGCTTTATTTTGTTCTTGACAGATCATACAAATTCCAATAAGAAAGAAAACACCTCCAAAGAATGCTAACGGCCAAAACCAAATGAAACCTACTACTCCGAGAACTATCCCCATAACCACAAAGCATGGGCCCTGTTCTTGTTGTGCCATCTTAAATCACATCATCACATTTTTATTGAATTACTATGTGGTACAAAATATTCTTTTATATTATAAATAAATTCTATTTATTTAAATTTGAATCTTTGAAGAATAAGGGATTTAAGATAAAAAAAAATTATAAAATCTTGTATCTTTTAAATTTTTAATTACCATAATTCATAGTTATTATTGAAACGAATAATGGTTGAGTTTGAAGAATTCTTAAATTATATCAAAGGACAAGATTATTATAATAAACAAATATCACATATTCAACACATTCCTCAAAAAGTAGCCCATTATGGTGAATTAAAAAAGCCGCTTAGGCAACGTTTGCAACGTTGGTTAAACGAACATGATATTAAATTATGGAGACATCAGGCAGAAGCAATTAATACCATTCGAGAAGGAAAAAATACCGTTGTAGTTACTTCTACTGCGTCTGGAAAATCTCTCTGTTATAATCTTTCAGTGTTACAAACAATCTTAGACGAAGATCCTAACACTACAGCTCTTTATATCTTTCCAACTAAAGCTTTAGCAAGGGATCAGTATTTCATTTTATCCAAATTAATGTCAGAAACTAATATCAATGCAAACAGAGTTGGTGTGTATGATGGTGATGTTGAACCAGATGAAAAAAGACAAGTCTTGGCAAATGCTAATGTTATTATTACAAATCCTTACGGACTACATTTCTATCTACCATGGTTTAAACAAAAATGGAGCAGAATTTGTAAAAATCTCAAATATATTATATTGGATGAAATCCATATTTATCGTGGCATCTTTGGTTCGAACTTCTCCTTATTATTAAGGCGTCTAAAAAGAATTCTTGAAACTTATCACGTAAAACCTATTTGGATCTTATCTAGTGCAACGATTCATAACGCTAAAGCCTTTGCAGAGAAAATGATAGGTGAAGAATTTGTTGTCATTGATAAAGATGATTCTCCATCTGGCGCTAAAAATGTAATCTTATGGGATTTGCCCTATGATGAAGTATCTCATAAATATCGTTCGGCCCATCAAGAAACTAAAAATCTCTATGTAAGCCATTTAAAAAAAGGAATTCAGACATTAACCTTTACATTATCTCGAAAAATGGCGGAATTACAAGCAATTTGGACAAGAGAAACACTTCCATTATTAAAAGAGAAAATTGTAAGCTATCGAGCCGGAATAAGTAAAAATAAAAGGAGAGAAATTGAACAAAATTTCAAAAACAAAAAAGTACTAGGAATTAGCTCAACAAATGCTCTTGAATTAGGCATTGATATTGGTTCATTAGAAGCTACTATATGTTCAGGTTTTCCAGGAACTATATCTAGCTTTAAGCAACAGATAGGTAGATCAGGTAGAGGAGAAGAACTTTCAATTTCTACTCTTATACCAATGGCGAACCCTTTGGACTTTTTCTATCTCCACAATCCAGAGGTTTTATTTGGACCTATACAAGAAAAAATTTTGATAACCTTAGATAACAAATATATTTTAAAAAATCACTTATGTTGTGCTTCCAAAGAAATTCCTCTTACAATAAATGAATTCGCAATATTTGGTATCAACGATCAGAAGCTTTTTTTAGAATGTCTAAATGAACTCGTGAAAGAAGATTTATTAATGAAACGAGGTGATAAGTATTACTGGAAAGCAGCCTTTTTTCCAAATGAACATTTTAAATTAAGTAATCTCTCTGATAGAAGTTATGAAGTGATATTAAGTACACCCTCCGAAGATAATGTTCTTACAACTGAAGATGAGAGCTATGTATTTCGTGACTTGCATGAAGGCGCAATATATCTCTACGAAGCTGAAACCTATTTGGTTAAAGAAATAGATTTAGAAGAAAAAAAAGTTTATATTGAACGAACAAATGTAGATTACTATACTCAATCTCTTAAATATACAGAAATAAATCAAATAGAACTTATATCTCAACAAACTATTAAACAATATAATGATATTAATACATTTTTTGGAAATGTGAGAGTTGAACATGAATATTATTCCTACAAAATAATCGATACCTTAACTCAAGAAATAATATCAAGATGCCCACTCGAGGACATACCAATTATCGAATTTGATACCCAAGCAGTTTGGTTTATTATCCCTTTTGAACTTCAAAAAGAGTTGGAACTAAATGATTTCGATTTAGGGGGGACAATTCATGGTATCGAGCACGCCATGATTGCTATGGCGCCAGCTCTCGCCCAAATATCAAGATGGGATCTTGGAGGTTTATCCATCAATTTTGATCCCGTTAAACAACAACCTGTTATTTATATATATGATGCATTCCGCGGTGGAATAGGCATTTCAGAATCGCTATATTATAGTTTGGCTGATTTATTAACTCTTACTTATAAATTGATTAATTCCTGCAAATGTGATGCCGCAAATGGCTGTCCTGCTTGCATAATGAGCCCTAAATGTGGAAACAATAACGAACCATTAGATAAACAAGGAGCTCTATTTCTTCTAAGAAAGATTCTTAATATTAATTAGCGAATTAGATGCTATTTTCTATAAATTACACAACCCTATGTAATATTGAAATAATTTTTATTAAAAAAGCATCAAATTTTTAATAAATGAAACAAATTAAATGTAAAAGCTAAGAAATCATTTTAAAATAAAAGTAAAATCAGCATGGCTGTTAAGACAGTATTTACGGGGTTCAGGAGTGTTCCTTATCGAAGTAGTTACGTGTATAATTGGACGACTAAACGACTTTACGACCAGCACAAGAAATTTATGAGTATTGCCAAAATTATAGGAAACGATTCAAAAAAAGTATTAGATTTACCTTGCGGGACGGGTCTTTTGACTCATTATTTACATCCTTCAATAGAATACGAAGGACATGATTTAAATCATCGGTTTTTAAAAAAGATAAAAAAGGATTGGCAAAAAGGAAGAATTAAATTAAAAAAAATCACACTAAAACAAAACGATATTTTTAACTACGATAATTATCCAGAAGAAAAACAAGATGTCATCGTTTTTTGCGATATTCTTCATCATATTTATCCTAACCACATCGAATTAGTTGAAAATGCTAAAAAATTTGCCAAAAAAATAATTATTTGCGAACCTATAGCAGTTAGACCACAAGACAATATGAATGGCCGTGACCTATTGGCAAAAACTGTTATTAAAATTAGTAAGTGTTTCCCAGAAAGATTAATAAAAATTCTTGATTTTTTATTTGCTGATAACGATGGGATTAACTCGTTTGAAAAGAGATCGTGTTGGAAATATTCCCACGAGAGCCTTAAAGAACTATATCATAGTCTGGGATTTAATAAGATCTATAATATTTTAGATGATTACATTGGTGTATGGGACGCTTAAAATCTTGGATTTAATTAATATATTAGGCTCTTATTAATTCAAATTTTTAAGGTAAAAAAATAAATTATGAAATATTAATTAAATTATTATTTGATGGTGAGTAACATGAGTGTAGATAAACTTCAAGAACAAGTTGACAAGTTTTTAGAAGAGAGGGACGCCCTTGAAGAAAAATGTGATACCTTACCTCTTTGTGAAGAAGATGATGGTTGTGAGCGATGTGAGACTTATAAAAAGATCTCTGCCTTAGATGAAAAAATAGAAAAACTTGAAGACGAGATTGAGGAACTATTAGTTGCTGAAGAGGAGGAAGAATAAAAATCTATTTTCTTTTTAAATCAATAATCCCATTTATTAAAAAAAAATAAAAAAAAAAGATTGAATAGAAAATTTTATAGACTTATCAGATCCTGTATTTTATATTCCAGACATTTTATAAAGTTGTCTTAGAGCCATTGACATAATATATTGTTGTATCTGCCGAGAACCTCCCACTATCTCTTGTATTCTGGAAATATTAACTAAATCGTGCATTAATGTATTATCGCAGAGTCCAGCTCCTCCCATTAAATTAGCACCTTCGTAGCATATTTGTTTGGATAAACTAGCGCAATGATATTTAAACATTGACGCAGAAGCTACTAATGCTTGCGCAATATTCTTAGGTAATGTACCCCCAAATTTTTCAATTTTCTCGTCATAAGATTCGCAGAATTTTAATAGCCCTAATGTTAAGTTTGTAGTTTTAGCCCATAAATCTGTTAATGTAAACCCAACCCCCTGAAACAGTAAGATCATTTTGTCAAATTGCCTTCTATTGTTAGCATAAATAGCCGCATGAGTGATGGCATTCCAACATTCACAAATACTCATCATCGCAATACCGATTCTTTCAGGGACTAAGCCTTCGAAAAGATGTTCCCTTCCTTTGCCAACACCTCCTAAAATATATTCTTTTGGCACTCTAAGATTAACAAGGTTCTCTTTTCCAAGGTATAATTTGGGGACCCAAGGGATATAAATTCGATCGCAGTTCCAGCCGTCCCATGAAGTGTTTATTAAGAACTGAGCCATCGTATTACCGTTATTTGCTTCTGTGGTTGCGTACGCTACTGCCCACTTCGATCTTGGAGCGTTCGTGTTGAAGATTTTTTCTCCGTTAAGTAAAAAGCTTCCGTCTGGTTGCTCTTCGCATAAGGTTAATTGATGGACCGCGTCCGAACCTCGCTCTGGTTCCGTGATGAGGATGCATCCGGGTGCTTGACCCGTAACTAAATCTTTGATCGCATCTAATCTAGCAGGGATTCCCTCATGATGTTCCTTTATCGGATTAATAGCCAATACCGTTGCTCCTCCGCCCATTGCGAATTGCGGATCGAAAAATTCTAATGCTAAGTTTCTCATAAAGTCAGCGGCAGCTCCGTAATATTCATAATTTATATCAATCATAGCAAAAGAGTCCGTTCTCGAAATATAGCCTTCTTTACCAAAAGCAGGTATCCAATCATAGATGTCCTCCTCTGGGCCATGTGTGATTTTATTTTTCTTTTCGAATCGCAAGCAGAACTTTTGAACCCTTTTGAGGAAGTTAAACTGTTCAGGACTTAAAACAGCCATTAAATTATTGTTTAAGAAAGAATAACGATTTTTAAGGCTTAGTTTGGCCAAAATCTCATCGTTTATAGCCTGAGTCATATATCTGGTCTTCTTTTCTTCTTCCATTTCTTCTTCACATATAATTTTTTAAAATTTAATAGATAAATATTATACTTACTTAGGAAAATATGAATTCGTTTTTAATTTTTTTCAACATTAAACATTTTACTTTCGAAATTAAAACATCAAAATATCTAAAATAGAAATTAGAAAATTAAGTTTCGTAATCTCGATGAAAATTTTTTAGATATTGTAAGTGCTGTTTCAAATGGACAATGATTTTTGAATAAAACTACAGAAATAAAGCTGTCAATTCCAGTCAAACTTAAGATTCCAAAGCTTTCTAACGTTATTAATTCGCTTATCTTATTATTTCCGATAAGAAATCTTGCCTCTAATAGTTTAATAATTTCACTTAATACATTTGGATTTAAATAAGAAACAATAACTCTTCCAGTCTGCGTTAACAGAGCCGAAGAAGTGACGAAAGAAGAAAAAGTATGTAATTCATTAATAGTTTTTAATAAATCTTTCTGGATTTCCTCAGAAACTAATTTTTTGCTTTTCTCCATAATATCATCTATGTTTTTTTCAAAATCAAGAAATTTTGAGATTTCGCCATCAAAATTAGTATCCAAAGATTCCAATTCGAACTCACTGAGGAACTGGTTCTTTACTTCCCTTAACTGATTTCTAAGCTCAATTAAATTATCAGTTCGATCTGCGAAAATAGCAAATAATAATTCATCGTTTTTTATTTTTTCAATTTCAAAAATGAAGCGAAACGGACCAACTTCTATCTCACTTAGCTCCTCTGTTTTTAAGGTTTGTTTTACGAAAGAGAAAATTGCGCTTAAAAACTGGCTGGTTAATTTAATATTAAAAATATCTTCGTAAGTCTTATAAAAAATTAATTCACCTGTTCTTGCCTTCATTATGAAGATATTTTTAATCATAAAGCTAAAAAATCTCTATGTCTGATTCTAAATAATTTTTTTTATTATATTTATCTAAATAAGATTTTATACTTAAAAATCTGTTCGAAATTAGATTAGTTCGTTTTAAAGGGATAGAATTGCAAAATTTTTAATTTTCAATTTAAAAACCGTCGAATTTTGCCCATTCATCTTCTTCTTCTTCCTCTTCTTCATCATACTCTTCGATTGCTTCACTTTCGTAGAGCTCTGGATATTCTTCGTCCAACTCAGCTTCAAATTCGTCCTCAAAACTTATCATTTTATCTAAGTCAGTAACTATTTCTTCTGGCGTAGCAACTTTTATTTCTGGAATTGGCACTTCCTCTCTCTTCTTTTTCTCAACAAGTTTAAGATAATCACCATGTATTTTGATAGTAATCGGTGTCTCTTCTTGTAATAAGCGAACAACAACCTCTTCTGAGCTTGAGGTATCATGTGGCATTCTCATAACAAAAGCACGAGATCCTTCAAAAACTCCCGAAATAATCTCTACAGTATCCCCTTCCTCTAAGAATTCAGTCACAGAGCGAGGTACAAGAACGTGATTTATCTCATCTAATTTAATTTGTCCTACTATTCTTCCTTTTATGTGTGGAATACCTTGAATCGCAATTTGGACATCTCTTTTTTGAGCTGCTTCGATGAAAATATACCCTGGGAGCAAAGGGCTAACCAGCATAGCCCTAATGTCTGGGATTGTCTCTAGAATTCTGAAACGATAAAAAATTTGCTTTAATATATTGCTTTCTTGATTTATAGTTGTTCTAACTGCAAAAAGAGTTGTTAAATCTTCTATTTCTTCTTCTTCAACTTTTTTGATGACATCATCTATGTCAATATCTTTTTCACTAATATTTTTTATTTTATCATCTTGATTAGACATTATATTTTCATTTTTTCCTTATTTAATTTGGGTTTAGTTAGAAATTTCTTAGAAAAATAAGTCTATATTAAATAACGTAATTATAAATTTTAAAATTTTGCTTTTTAATAGAGATTCTAAACAAAAGAATAGTATGATAATAGATTAAATTACAAAAACAAGACTGTAGGAAATTTCATTTTTTAAAATGGAATTTTGTTTATGCCGAGAATCTCGGGAATTCTCCTATTCCGCGTAAGCCAAGATATTTCGCTTTTCATATATCTCCACGTTATTTCACACTTTGATAATTTGTCTTTTGTTTCTGTTTCAAATTCCCATGGATTTATCACAACTAAATCCCCTTTTCGAATCCAAACTCTTTTTTTAATTTTGCCTCGTATCCGCCCAATACGGTGTTTTTCATCTTCGCAAAATACTTCCATTCGATCATTTCCATAAATATCAACGACCCTTGCGAACATTTCTCCGATTCGGCGATTAGGCATCTTTATCCTTGAGGGAACGATCTCTTCTGGTTCACCTTTGCCGTAACCTTTTCCCCTTTTTGCTTGCTTCTTTTTCTTTTTTCCCATAGTTAAATATTTAATATTAATGTTTTTTTTAAATATTTTATTATTCTATTTTATCGTCTGGTTTGTATTCTCCTTTAATAAATACGATTTTTATAGGTTCTGAAGAATCATTACGAATGTTATGCATTTCTTTTGGTTCACATAGAAAAACACTTCCATCTGGCGCATTATATTCTTTACTGTCAATTATCATGGTACCATGGCCTAAAAAATAAAAAGTTTCGTCGATCTCTTTATGTCCATGTGCCTTTTCTCCCATCATTTCTCCAGGCTTCAATAAAATCACACCCCAATCGATCGAGGGCCCTCTCATTAAATACTTAATTCCACTACTTCCTCCTCCTCTATATTCAAAATCGTTTTCGTTAACTTTTTTAATAGTATATCACCCTTTATTTTTTATTTTGTTTAAAATCGATTTATCTATCTTAAAAATTAAACATTAATATTATTTAATTAAAGTAAATTAAAAATTTATCTAATACAGACTCGTATACTCTTATAAGGCATTTAATAGAATTTCTTTTAGAGATTTTTTATCCGTATCTCGCGGATTGTTAGCTAAAGAGCTCCCAGTAGTATCTCTTACAATTTCATCAATGTCACTTTCATTAATTTTTACCTCGCTAAGATGGAGCGGAATTCCAATGTATTTGAAAATATCCTTTAGTTTTTCAATAACCCATTTCGCTTTACCTTTTTTATCGGTCGGCATTACTTTTGGGCAGTTTCCGTAATCTGCTAGGATTTTTTGTTTATTAAATAAATCGGCGATCCACACATATTTTTCAACAACATTATCTAATGCAATATTATATTCCATCACGTAAGGTAAAAGAAGTCCACAAATTAAACCATGTGGTAAATCGTGTTTAATTCCTATAGGATGTGCAAACCCATGAACAGCTCCTAATTTTCCGCTTGCGAATGATAAACCATCAAAGAAGCTCCCGAGCATCATTTTCTCCCTCAATTGTATATTTTTTAAGTCATCATATACTTTTGGTAAATTTATTCCTAGCAATCTGATTGCTTCTTTAGCATAATGCACAGAAATAAGATTTGAACCTTTTGAAACTAAAGATTCAATTGCTTGAACTAAAGCGTCCGCACCAGGATAGGCGGTGTATTTTTTTGGCAGAGATAAAGTGAGTTCAGGATCTAAGAGCGCAATACTTGCCCATAATCCTCTAATGCTTTTCTTAATACTTGACTTTTCGTCTTTAATAACTGAATTATTAGTTACCTCCGAGCCAGTGCCTGAGGTTGTAGGAATGAGAATAAATGGTAGCGGTGGTTGAATGAATTCCTTTCCCGCATGATAATCCTCAACAATCCCACCATTAGTCACTAAACCTGCAATACCTTTTGCGGTATCCATTACACTACCACCACCAATCCCAACGATAATATCGACTTTTTGTTCAAGAGCAAGCTCTTTTCCTTCGTTCAAAATTGTAGTTGTAGGTTCTATACCTGCTTTATCGTATATTTCTAAATAAATTTTGGAATCCTCTAAGTATTTTTGAATTTTTTCCAAGTAACCTGAACTTTTTAAAGAGCTTTTACCTATAACTAAAAAAGCTTTAGGATATGTGATTCCTTTTGGTTTTAGCGTGTTTAAGATTTCTTGACCTAATTCACTAATTCGCCCATTTCCGAATATAATTCGTTGTGGTGAATTAAAATCAAACTTAATTTCTGAGAAATTCATTATTACTCAATAAGATTCTACTCGAATTTCTTATTAGTAAATATTTATATTTTTAATAGAAAATAAATATTTTTAATAGAAAATAGACTTTATAATTTCTCTTCTTATTTATTAACTTCTTACAATTGAAATGTATTTTTTTTGTCTTAAAAAAATCAAATTGATGTTTGAGTTTTTTGCTTTTTTCCGTAGTTCTGAATCGTTTGTTGCTAAAAACACATTTTTATATTCTTTCTTAAACTTAATACACCATCTTAATAAAAACTCATCAGTAGTCTCATCATTGTTTTTAATTTCATCGATAAAATAAATCGGATAAATTTTCTCACTTTTTTCTAAATACGACATTCCAGATTTGAACATTCTCCGAAATTTTCTAGCTTTTGGTTCTCTGCTTTCTTTTGCCTTTAATTCGTTTATGACTTGTTTAAATACATAGAATCTTATTTTACCTTCTAAACTTAAATAGATATCATTTAAATAATCAATTTTAAATTGGTAAGGAAGGAGTATAAAATTAGAATCAATTATTATTAAATTGATGCTTTTAAAATTATTGGAAGTCAATACGTTTGTCGCTCTAAAATCCTTCTTGTTATTAATTCAAAAGACTCGAAAACATTTACTCCAGACTTAGAAGAGATTTTTAAGTAATCAAAGAGATGAAATCTTTCTTTAAAGAGCATTGCATAATCATCGTCAATCATTATGTCGTTTTCAAGGTCGAGTTTTGTTCCTAAAAAGAGAATAGGTAGATTATCGTCACTTTTACGTACAATATTAACCCATTCCTGTAAGTTCTCTAATGTCATAGGTCGAGTTAAATCAAACATTAATAAGGCTCCTTTTGCCCCCAAAACATAACTCTCTAATAAGAAGCGAAACCTTTCTTGACCGCCGAAGTCCCAGAGTTGCAGTGTACATTGTTTTCCATCAACCTCAATTTCTTTCAAGAAAAACTCAACACCAATCGTCATTTTCGTATCTGCTGAAAACCTCCCTTCTACATATCGATGAAGAAGCGTTGTTTTTCCCACTCCGCCTTCACCAGCTGTCAAAATTTTGAGGATAAATTTTTTTGGCATAGAAGAACCCAAATAAAATAATTTAACTTTTTTTATTTTTATATTTTAAAGATGACTTAATTCTGAATATAATTTTTAATTTTTTTACTTGTTATTTCTGTAATAATACTTATCATTATTAAAAATTTCATTTTTCTAAAATTTTCGTAATAAATAGAATCGCAATAACTAACGCTTTTTAATACGATTATTACAGTTCTAGAGGGGCCTTAACTCTATAATTATTTATTTATCTATAACTTATATTAAATTATCAGATCTCAAATAATTTAAATAAATTATCAAACGAGTTGAGATATAAATGAGAATGAAGAAGAAACTGCCTACGGAAGAAGAATTAAGAAAATTAAAGGTAGAATCGTGGGGAACTTGGAGTAAAGAAACAAGCGAGTTTGATTGGTCCTATGGAGATACTGAAACTTGTTATATATTAGAAGGAGAAGTTGAGGTAACTGATTCTGAAACAGGAGAGAAGATCGAATTCAAGAAAGGCGATCTCGTTCAATTTGAAAAAGGTTTAAAGTGTGTATGGAACGTTAAAAAGCCAATTCGAAAATATTTTAATTTCAATTTGGATTTTGGGGAAATAGATTAATTCTTAAATTCTTTTTTTTATTTATCACTTTCTTTTTAAATTAAATCTATAAATTTTAGAATCGTTCGTTTTCCATACGTTTTTTAACAGAAATTTCCCTTTTGCTAAGTCTATCATATTTGATTAATGTATCTTCAATGGTTTTTACTTCCGCTCTAGTTTCAAGGTCGTATTCTTTTAATCTTTCGAGGATTTCTTTATCTCTGAAACCTTTATTGTAAAATTCTTTAAATTTCTCAATCGTAAGCTCGTGATAAAATATATAATGTTTATTTAGAAATACAATTAGCCAATCGTTATTTTCTTGTTTTTGCGACATATTAAACATTTTTTCTTGTACATCACTTAAAGTACGTCTTGATTCTCTAGCTATTGTTTTGTCCTCAATCCTATAATAATTGTTCATAAATTTTTTTAATTTCTGAGGTGAATAAATTCTCGGGATATACGATAAAATTAATAACGCTATAAAAATAATCGTTACAACAATTGCCGGAGTCAAATTCTTCCATACTATCCAGCCAACTAAAGCAATTATGAGGATTATTATAATAACAAAAATAAACCATTTTCGAGTGATTGATTTTAAAAAAATTACATATTTTTTGGGCATCTTTAAAAAAATATTTAATTGGCTTATTGTTATTATGGAAACCACAAAAGTTAATGCGCTTCCGGGTTCGGATGGGACCGGGTATTATCCTCATTTGCCATGACCGTAGACGAATCTACAGTTTGTCAGTTCCCACATATCGCAAATGCAGTACTATTAACAACGCAAAAGTGTTTAACTTCCGGCGCGTAGCGAAATGCCTGCCTTTTGTGGTTAAAAATTCCCTTATGCTCATATAGTAGCATTCTAAAATTTTTTTGTAGATGCTAACTTATATAGTAAGGAATGAATATTTTAATAAAGACTAATAATTAAATTTTTTCAATATAAAAGGATTAAACTTAGAAGCAATTGTTTTGTGAGTGTAATCAAAGATGATATTCCAATTAATAAACAGAAATGCTGAATGGTACCAGTATTTTATAAATGCCTTTATAGTAATCATTGGTAGATCGCTCGATATTCTCTCGACTCGGTATGTTACAAAAGAATTGAAGCTTGAAACTAATAAGTTAGCTCAAAAAATTGGTTGGAAAGGTATGATTCTTATTCAAATACCTTTAATCATTATAGGAGCTTTAGATTTTTATTTTGCTTTCTTTATTTTTATTTGGTCATTATTCTTATTCGCAAACAATATAGAAGGCAGCTGGTACGTAAAAGAGGTTGGAGAAGAATCATACCAAAAAGAATTGAAAAGGCGCGTAGAAAAATCAAAGACTTGGAAAATCATTTTTGGTGAACTTTCTCATTTATTGACTTTTTCTATAGCAGGATTATTGATTGTAATCTTTTTATTTATCATTAAAGATCTATTAATTGTAATTTTAATTGCGATATCTCTAATATGCCATGGAATACTTGGGACAATTAGATCAATTCAATATCTAATTAGTCTTAAAAAAGAAAAATCAG
>JBHLQY010000065.1:0-12966 GCA_048883105.1 Candidatus Thorarchaeota archaeon
GAGACCATAATTTATAGTTGAGATAATTTTATCTTTATCACGGTCTAAAATTCCTTTAATTGGTAAATAATTGCTAGCATGATTACTTCTGAAAACACAGTTAGCGTCTTCGTTATGGAATTCTATTTTTTCAATGAACAATTTTAATTCTTGTAAAATTTCAAAAGAATTCATCTTTTGAAATTCACCTTTTACCTTTCTTTTAAAAATTTTAGTCCCTGGAGGGATCATTAAAGTTAAAAAGGCAACATACCAAATTCGATCATCGTAAGGGCAAATTTTATTAATTAAATCGGCGGATTCAATTGCATGCTTTCGGGAGAGTTCTTTATTGTTAGCTCCACCTAAACCGCTTATAAGTGTTGCAGATAACGTAATATTTGCGTTCATTAATTTTTTTGATGCTTCAATATAATCTAATTTTGTCGCGTGTTTATTGACATTTTTTAATAGTTTATCATTTCCAGATTCAAAACCTACATAAGCAATTTTAAGTCCTGCGTCTGATAAAGCCTTCAATTGCTCATCTGATTTTCTTATAATATCATTTGCATGGGCATATACTGCGCATCTTTCTAAATTTGGAAATAATTTATTTGCATATTTTATTACTTCTAACAACTTTTTAGTTGGTGTGACCATAGCATTTCCATTTAGAAAGAAAATTCTTCTCACATTTGATCCATAGATTTTTTTTGCTACACCTAAATCATTTTTTACAGCATCAATGTCTCTAACAATAAAATCTTTTCCAAGATTTGATACACAAAAGTCACATTTATACGTACAACCTTCAGTAAGTTGAATCAATAAAGAAAGGGCTTCGCTTGGAGGTCTAAACACAGGTTTACAATAATAAATATGATCTTGGTGCCGTGTTTTTGTCATTTTAAATAAATAATTTCTTTTTACTCAGCATCTTTAGGTTTTTTTTTACAAGAATTTAAATGACGACCAAGCCTAACAAATTCTTTTCCACAGTAAGGGCATTTCTTTTTTCCCTCTGATATTATTTTTTCTTCTACTTTACTTGGTTTTGCTTTTGCTGGTTTTGCTTTAGCTGTTCTACGCTTTCTCTTCTTCTTAGGTTTTAAAGGTAAAATATCGTCTAGGCTCGCATCGTCAGGAGCAAGCTCGCAATTTTGAATATGAATTGCAAGGTCATCATATAATTCGCCACAGAAAGGACATTCTACTCCTGCGAAATCTTCTCCTTCTTCTAAAGCTTCCTTTCCTACTTTTCTCTTTTCAAATTTGAGAGGAATTTCTTCCTCATCTTCTTCAAATTCGTCAATGGAAAGATCGATATCTTCTTCTTTTTCTATTTCTTCAATTTTAATTTCTTCTAATTCTTCTTTAATTTTCTTCTCTGCGATTTTTTTGGATTCTTCATAAATTTCCGATGTAATTACATTTGATTGAGGATCATACAAATAACATACTTGACAAACATATGCGCGGGGGGCAAGGATAAGTTCTCTTACAGAACAATAGCATAAAGGTTGAAGGCTATTGGAGATATCTCCTTTTGGAGAGAGATGTTTACACGCAATTTTTCGAGAATATTTTATTTTTTGCTTCCTTCTGGGTATCGTGAATTCACCATAAAAAAGAGTAAGTAAAATAATATACCTTAAAATTTAATTCTTATGATATTGAGATTTGGATAATAAAAATTGGTATTTAGCTTAAAAATTCAATTGTATTGAATTACATTAGAGGGTTTGATACTATGACACACAAAACAAAATCGCTTTTACTTATTTAAACAGATCAAATTTCAAGCAATAATTAACAATTTTTAAATAGTGAAATACATAAATGTAAATATATTCAAAAAACATAAATAATGAAATCCAATGGAAGAAAAAGAGCCAACATACGAGGATTTCGAAGAGCATTTTGGTAAAAATCCCGAGATGTCGAATATAGATCTCTATGAAAAATTTCAGCAGATACCGAAATCAACCTTAAGATACTGGAAAAAGAAGGTTTTGGATAAGATTAAGGTCGCACAGCCTCCCCCAACAGTTTAAAAAACTCCTATATAATTGGTATTGACTTTGAAATCCTGTAAAAAATGCTGACATTAAGGGATATTAAAAGAATCTAATGAATTATCAAATGTATGCCATCTGACATACTTAAAAATTAAATTGTATTGACTTAAGGTCTTTTTTAATTTTTTCTTGTTCTTCTGGATTTTCAATTCTCGAAATTAAATCTTCAACTATATCCTTGATTTCTAAAATTTTCTGAGAGAGTGATTCAGGTTTACTCCACAAGGATTTCCTTAAAGGATGACCTCTCAAAATTGCTTCATTAAGGCTTCTAATCGCTTGTTCATAAAAAAGTGCTGCATTATAAGTTTGATTTAACCTTGACTGATAAATTGATCCAATTTTATTATAACACACTCCCGCTCCTACGAAATCACCAGCATTTTCGTAATCAATTGAAGCTTGTTGGATTTTTTTTAAAGCTTCTTCAAAGAGTTCCTCATCGTCTTTCTTAATCATCAAATATCCAATTAAATAATTTGCTTCACCTTTATAAAATAAATGATCTCGTTTAACCGATATTTTATATAATTTTTCAGCAAATTCTTCGGCTAATACATTATGATTTGTTTGAATACAATGTTCTGATAAGTTTTTCAATAATTCTAGAACTCGATCATAATCGTCAAGCATCTTGTATTTATCAATTCCTTCACGATATTTTTCAACACCCATAAACGCATCTTTTTGCTTAAATGCTTGATTACCCTCAAAAATAGATTGTTCAGCGGCTTCTTTTACTGACGCTGTTCTCTTTCTTTTCTTATTCAAATCATCGTAAAAGAAATCATCTACATCAAATTTAATATCTTCAGATAGAGGGATCTCCTTTAATAAACCTTCTGAAATATTATCTATTTTTTCTTTAGTGGCTTCTTTGATTTCTAGCTGTTCTATTACTTCCGAAGGTTCTTGATATGAAGATTCAAGTTCGTATTCCTCACCATAAGCAGATTGTAATGGTTTTCCTGCTGATACTAATGCTGAAAGTTCAGATAACACATTAGCAAAAAAGAATTTATTAAGCCCATCAATAATATAATCTACTTTATGATAATTGTTATCAAATTTAGGATGATTAACATCCATATTTACATCAGTCATTCGATAAATTTCAAACCCAGTGTCATATTTAGTAATCTTATGTTCTGTGCCTTTTACTTTTTCTTGTTTCTTTTTTCCTAGAAGAGTATGATCAAAAACTAATCCACAAAAATCTTCGTTTCTAGCTTGAAATCCTAGTTGATTGATAAGATCAATATAAGAAAAAAATAATCCTAAACCAGGATGGGAGTGAAACCATCCTATCATATAATATCCTTTCGTAGTTTTGTCTTTATCTAATTTATTCTGTATTTCTTCAATAAATCCATAATGCTGTTCATCTAATTTAACGTCAGTTGCATGACCATATGTTAAAGCCTCAGCTTTTTCGATATATACGAAATCATCATCAGAATAACCAATTAAGATTCCGTAAATTTCTTTCCATTGCTCAGAAGGGATTGATTTATTTGCAAATCGACTTGCATATAATATTATTGTTTTATAAGCCTCTGCTTTAATAATTATGGGTTTTTCATCTTTTTTCTTTTCCTGCTCCTCCTTAACTTCTTCTTTAGAATTATCTTGTTCTTTTTCTATCTCGTTCTTAACAGATTTTTGTTGTTTTTCTTTCTCTTCCTTTTTTTTTTTAAATTTTTTTAGCATTAATTCTACCTTATTATCTCTTTATGAGATTAATTCTTAGAATAATATAAATATACTCTTAAAAAAAATTATTGTATCCAATTTTCAATTTTAATATTGATTGAAAAAAATTTTAGAACATGAATAACGTAAATTTTTCAAATTATGCCTTTTCTTTTAAATTGACTAATATCTTCTTCTGAATAATTTAGACTTTTCAAAATCTCTTCTGTATGTTGCCCCATTTTTGGAGCAAGACTTCTTATTGTTAGGGATGTTCTCGACATTTTGATTGGTGATGCTACATTTTGAATTTCTCCGAATTTTGGATGTTTTAATTTAACAACCATATTCCGTGCTTTAATTTGAGGATCTTCACATGCCTCAGCGAATGTTTTTACTGGCATTATGCATGTGTCGTAATTTTTAAATATCTCAACCCATTCTTCTTGAGTTTTCTTTAAAAATTCTTTTTGAATTTCTTTAAATGCATTCTCTTTTTCTTTGCCCTTTGCGTTTCCTTTTAATATTAAATCCTCACGACCAATTCCTTTGCATAATTCGCGCCAGAATTTCACTTCAATAACTCCAACAGATAAATATTTTTTATCCTTAGTCTTATAGACAGAATAAAATGGAAAATCTCCATGAAGTGGATTTCGTGGTTCAGTTATTCCATCATTTAAATTTTTTGAAAAGTAGAAAGCTGCTGCCATGGGCATGAAAGAAAAAACGGAATCTGTCATTGAAATATCAAGATATTGACCTTTTCTCTCAGGATTTTTTTCTCTTTCAATTATTGCACCAAGTATTCCAATGGCACTAACTAAGCCTCCTCCAATATCAGCTACTTGAACTCCAGGAACTAATGGTTTTCTTTCTTGATCTTCACGGCCAAAAATAAGCCTTTCTTTATTTAAGTTTAATATTCCGCACAAAGCTATATAATTCAAATCATGCCCCGCTAATTGTTCGTATGGACCATATTGACCGTATCCTGTTAAGGAACAACAAATTATTGAAGGATTTATAGAAGCAAGGATTTTATAATCAATTTTTAACTTATTAGGTACTTTTGGCCGAAAAGTATCAAGAACAACATCAGCATGTCTAACTAATTCGTAAAATATCTCTCGTGCTTTATCTTTTTTCAAATTTAAAGTAATTGATTTTTTATTTCTCATAATAATAGAATTGAATGCGCTTTCTCGATATCGTCCCTTTTGAAAAAATGGCATTGGATTTGCATAAGGATATTTAGGATCTTCGATGCGGATAACATTTGCCCCTAAATCTGCTAAAATCATGCTACAATAAGGACCAGGGAGCATTCGTGATAAATCTAAGACAGTAATACTGTCTAATGGTAAAGTCATAATAATTAAAAAACTCAATATTACAAAAAAGTTATTAAAATTGGAAAAAAAAAGAAGTTAATTTATACTTATAATTCGATAATCTCAGCAACCATTTTATTCGTGTCAATAATAGCAAAAGTACCAGTTCCAGTTAAATATCCACATGCTTCACCTGGATTTACTATTAATACATCATTGTAATTTTTCTTATTTACAACAGCATGAGTGTGTCCTGATAAGACTATGTCAAAACTACTGGAATTAGCTAAAGTTTCAATTATTTTTTGAGATGGCATATGTGATGCGAAAATTATTTTACCATCAAATTCCCTGATTATTTCAATTGATCCTTCTACTAGGTTGCATATTTGTCCTAAATTTTTTCTCAAAAACTCATGATCTCCATCGTTATTTCCAAATACGCCAAAAAAATTCTTTTTAATTTGTTCATTCAATCCATCAAACCATCTTTTTATGAAAGGACTGCAATAATCTCCACAATGAATTAAAGCTTCGACATTCTTTTTGTTCATAATAGAAACAGCTTTTAAGATATTATCACGATGGTCATGAGTATCTGAAATTACTGCCAATTTCATATTTATCCACCATTAGATTTATTTGAGATTAACAAAATTAAGATATAATAATAAAGGGAGATAATAATATAATTAAGGTTTTTTGAGAAAACAAAATTTAATTATTTTTATTTTTGTTCAAGAAGATTATTGACAATTTGTTGATATAGAAATGATTGAAGAATTTCTTAAGAATGAAAGTAAAGCCGTTAATGAGGAATTAGAAAAATTTTTTGATGAGCTTAATAAGATAGAAAAGGAAATCTTATTTGCTGATTTCAATAGCCAACTAAGAGAATTTGTAGCCCCTAAAAAAAGTAAAGCTAAAAGACTTCATCCTATATTATTGATAGCTGCTTTTAACGGGATAATCAATCCCTTATATTTAGAAGAACAAATAGATGAAATTCGGAAGGTTTCAATGTCTGTTGAATTGCTACACAGTGGACATTTAATCCATGACGATCTTATTGATAATGATGATACTAGGAGAGGTAAACCTACTTTCCATGTTCAATTAAGAAATGAAATAAGTAAAACCTACAAATCATTAGATATTCTTGATAAAGATAAGTTAATTAAACTATATGGAAGGGATATGAGTGTTTTAGGAGGTTCTTTTTGCTATCTTTTAGGATTAAATATAATAAGATCTTCAAAATTTCCTGAACAGCTTAAACTGCTAGCGATTAATGAATATTCTGAAGCTATTGATTACTTAATTAGAGGATCTATTATTGAAGAATATATGGAATATAATAATATGACTATGAGTTTGGAACAATATCTAAATATTGCTGAATTACAGCGAGCAAGATTATTTGAGATCTCAGCTAAAATAGGAGCAACATTAGCTAGAGGAAATATGTATTATCAAATTAAGCCTTTAAGTGAAACAATGCTTAGAATTGGTCAAGCTTTTGCTATTAGAGATGATATCCTCGATGTGGAAAAAGATATTTTAGGAAAGAAAAAGAAATTCATATATATTGTAGCTGTACAAAATACTGATGAAGATCAATCAAGAATATTAAATGAAATTTATCGAAAACCAAAAATAACTAAAAATGATATGCGGGAGGTTCAAAATATTTTTACACAAACAAATGCTTTGGTGATAGCAGAACACTTCTCTAAGAATTTAGTTGAACAAGCAAAAAATTCTCTAAAGGATATTTATCCAGACCTTAATAAAGAGCAGAAAGTCTTTTTTAATGAATTTGCCGATTTTATATATATGCGTAATATTTAAAATATTCTCTAAATTACGGTTGCGTCAACTTGATGTCTTTTTAACATTAAATTAGTAAGCTCTTTAAAAACTTCTAATATATTATAATTTTCAAGGGCAGAAGTTCTTAAAAAGTCATCAAGTTGCTTTTCTTTGACATAATCTTCTATTAAATCTTGACGAACTAATTCAGCTTTAGGCGTTTTCTTTAATAAATCGCTTTTACTTCCAATCAAAATTTTTGGAATTGATTTCTCAGAGTTCTCAATCAATTTATCGTACCAAAAATCTAATTGTTGAAAAGAAGAAAAATTTACTGAGTCAAATAATATTAGTGCTCCATTTGCACCATCAATAAATTTCGGAATTAATGGTTTAAAACGTTCTTGACCACCAAAGTCAAATATAGAATTTACAACAAAGGTCTCATCTTTAGCTCCATCTTTAAATTTTATTCTTAGATAAGTTGAATGAAAATTAATTCCTATTGTCATATCAGTATTCATTTTAAAGGAATTGAAACAAAATCTGTTAAAAAGACAAGTCTTGCCAACTCCAGGGGCACCTAAAATCACGATCTTAAAAGCATAACTCACTTTTTCTTCTGGGATGTATGGCATGACTCACTTCCTCGTCCAGAATTTCAATTTTTAGTGTTTTGTAATCTTGAAAAAGTAAATAATTCTTAGTTAAATAAAATTATTATTAATCTATAATGCGAAAATCTAAATTTTAGGGCTCTCTATTATATACATAAAAGTATATACCATTGAATGAGATCTCATGGACGTAAAACTTCCAGCTGAAAAAATTGTAATAAGACCTCCGATTGAAGCATATTCTATTTTGATACCCGTCACTGGAGGGTGCTCTTGGAATAAATGCAAATTTTGTGGGACTTACAAAGGAATTTATGGAGGTATTCAAGATTATGCGATACGGCCTTTAGAAGATGTAAAAATGAACATAGATTATTATTCTGAAAGAAATTATCATGGATTCCCCGTTTTTTTAGCAGGAGGTAACCCAACCTCTGCTCCTACGGAATATCTCGTTGAAATCATAGGATACATAAGACAAAAGCTTAAAAATATTCCAAGAGTTAGTAGTTATGCTAAAGCATTAGATATTTTAAGAAAAACTGAAGGGGAATTAAAGCAATTAGCAGCTGCAGGTTTGGATATTGTATATATGGGATTAGAAAGTGGAAGTAGTAAAATATTAAGAATTATGAAAAAGGGAACAAATGCAGAATCTATGATTAAATCTGGTAAAAAACTTATGAATGCTGGAATAAAATTGAGCTTATATATAATCCTTGGTTTAGGTAGCTACAAATATTCTCAAGAACACGTTAAAGAAACCGCAAGGGTTCTAAGTGAGATTAATCCAACAATATTTCGATTCAGGACTTTAAATATTTTGCCAAATACTCCACTTTGGAACGAATGGAAATCGGGGGAATTTAAACTGTTGAAACCTGTTGATAATTTAAAAGAAGAAAGGGATATCATTGCAAATTTAGGAGATAATGTCACTTCACAAGTATATAACGACCATGTATCTAATTATTGCGAGCTTGAATCGTCAAACATCAAAGAAGACAGAGAGATGTTTATAAAAACATTAGATTCTTTTATTAACGACCCCAGAATTCAAAATTTACCTAGGAAAAAATTACTTCATATGTGAGTACTAGTAATAAAGTTTTATAAAGAGAATTATCTTTATATCCAAAAATTAAATAAAATAAATTAACAAAAAAATAAACGGTGTTCAATAGATGACCGATTATTATCGTAAAAAAATCCATTATAATGATATTATAGCAACTTTTGATGATGCGCTAATTCTACCAGGATATACTTATTTTAATCCAAATGAGGTTGATATTTCTTCGAAACTTGGAAAATACAATTTTAATCTACCAGTAATTTCTGCTGCGATGGACACAGTGACTGAAGAAGAGATGGCTATTAAAATGGCGTTATTCGGTGGATTAGGTGTTCTCCACCGTAATTGTTCTTATGAAAAACAACTGAAAATGGTTCGACATGTAAAAAGGGCACGATCTTTTGTAATAGATGACGTCGCAACAATATCTCCTGATGATAGAGTATCCAAAGCAAAACATTTTATGGAATCATATAATATTAGTGGACTTGTTGTTGTTAATGATGACAACAAAGTCTGCGGCATTTTTACTAAAAGAGATATTCCGTATTCGGAAGAAGAATGCAAAAAATTAGTCAAAGATTATATGTCTGATGATGTTGTTTCTATTAAACCAGGAGCATCTCGAGAAGAAGCTATGAAAAAATTATTCGAACACAGAATAGAAAAATTACCAATTATCGAAGGTGACCAATTAAAAGGGCTGATTACTAGAAAAGATTTAAAACCTGAATTCCCTCTAGCATCAATAGACGAAGAAGGAAGATTATTATGTGCGTTGGCAATAAGCCCAAAGTATCCTGAATCTACTGAAGCTATTAATTCCCTTAAAGAAATCGATAAATTTGTGGATCTTTTCTTTATAGATGTTGCGGATTTTTACAAAAAAGAAGATATAGAGGGGACAAGAAAATTAATGGACTTGTTAGATGCGGATTTTGTAATCGGCAACATCGGAACTTATGAAGCTGCGGAGTTCATTATGACCAAGTGTGATTATCATGCGGAAAAATTTATAGGATTAAAAGTTGGAATGGGCAGTGGTAGTATTTGTACTACATCTATTCAAACTGGAGTGGGTGCGCCAACTTTTTATGCTACAGCTCAAGTCGCAGATGCTATAGCTGATTATAATCCTAAAATTGGATTAATAGCAGATGGTGGTTTTAAAAATCCAGGCGATTTACCAAAAGCCTTTGCAGCTGGAGCAGAACTCATAATGTCTGGACATTTTTTCGCTGGATGTACTGAAAGTCCAGGATTTATCGACACTATTCAAGGTAGAAAAGTAAAAGTTTATCGAGGAATGGGGAGCAAAGAAGCAAGATCAGTAGGTAATTTTATATCTGATCGTTATGGCGAAATTTCAAAGACTTTAGCAGAAGGAATTTCTGGATATTTACCTTATGTTGGTGATCTATCTGCAGTTTTAACTTCATTGGAAGAAGGTTTAAGAAATGGCATGGTCTATGCAGGAGCACGAAGTATAGAAGAAATGAAAAATGTTAAAGTGGGAATTGTTACTGTTGTTGGTCAAAAAGAGCAAGGACCTCATGATCTTTTTGGGCGGTTCTAGGTATTTTATTTTGCAATAAAATTATTTTATCTTTTTAAAGACTAATTATTTGTCATATGCTTGCTACATAGATTTACCTCATTAAGAATTGACACCTTAATAAATAGGGACAGAATAATCATCATTAACTTTTTTCTTATTATTAAATATTCATTAATAAATTATTAACGATATTAAACATTACATTACATAATACCAGATCTTTATGGAAATTTAAAACGAAGCTGATTTTTTATGAAGAAAATTGAAAGAGCAATCGTAAGTGTATTTAATAAGAGTAGCGTTTTGGATTTTGTAAAAGTTTTGGTTGAAGATTATGGAGTTGAAATTCTTTCAACAGGTGGTACTGGTAGATTATTAGAAGAAAATGGAATAAAATACGTAAAAATATCAGAATATACACACTCTCCTGAGATGTTTGATGGCCGAGTGAAAACTTTACATCCAAAAATAGAAGGCGGTATTCTTTATCGGAGAAACCTTGAAAAGGATACTAAAGATGCAAAAAAATTTGATATCCCGCCTATAGACATGGTGATATGTAATCTATATCAGTTTAAAGAAGCGATTACTGAGCCAAATATCTCTTTAGAGGAGGCATTAGAAATGATTGATATTGGAGGCCCCACTATGATAAGAGCAGCGGCAAAAAATTTTCCTGACGTAGTTGTTATTCCAAGTCCTAAATATTATGACCAAATTATTGAAGAATTAAAAACAAAAAACGTGATTAGTGAGAAAACAAGAGCTGAATTAGCACAAGAGGTTTTTACAATTATGGCTGATTATAATGCATCTATAGCTGATTATTTCCAAAAATATTATCACCCAAATATAAAAATGGGTAAAAATTTGATAAAAACTTATAAAAAAATGTCTGATTCAAGATATGGGGAAAACTGGGACCAAGTAGCAGCATATTATAAAGATCTTTCTGCTAAATATGGTTTACACGATTTAAAGCAATTAAGTGGAAAGCAAATTTCTTTCAATAATTACCTCGATATCGATTCATGTATGCAGATTCTATTAGATTTTGGAAAAAATAATTATATTACTGCTATTCTGAAACATACATCTCCCAATGGCATTGCTATTGACAAAAAAGACCAATTAACATCCGTTAAAAAAGCATTTAGTACAGATCCATTATCTGCATTTGGAGGAATATGGGGAATCAATAAAGAATTTACTAAAGAAGTTGCGGATTTCATAATTAAAGAAAAAATCTTTGTAGAGGTGATGATGGCACCAAAATTTAAACCAGATGCCCTCGAACTATTAAAACAGAAAAAAAATATGATACTTTTAGAATACGGCGATTTACTTGATAAACGAGAAGAGTTATATATGAATTTCGAGATTCGTAGTGTTTTGGGTGGAGCTGTAGTTCAAGAATATGATTCTAAACCAGTGATTAAGGAATGGAAAGTTGTTAGTAAAAAGCAAGTAAACGAGATCGAAAAAAATGCGTTAATTTTTGCGTATAAAGCTTCTAAATGGGCAAAATCAAATTCGGCATGTTTTGCCCAAGTCTACGATAATGGAATGTATACGATAGGAATTGGTGCTGGACAACAAAGCCGTGTTCATGTTGTAAAATTAGCTGCCCAAAAAGCAAAAGAATTCGGACATGAGGCAGAATTAAAAGATTCTGTAATGGGAACTGATTCCTTTTTTCCATTTCCAGATGGTTTGGAGGCTGCTGTGGAAGTAGGAGCGAAAGCGATTATTAATCCTGGAGGTTCAATTAGAGATGACAAAATTATAAAAAGAGCTGACGAATTAGGCGTTGCGCTTGTTTTTTGTGGGAAAAGAGTATTTCGGCATTAATGATATTCCAATAATTTCATTAATGCGTTAATATCAAGATGGATTTTTTTGTATGTAAAAAAAAGTCCCTTTATTTTAGTAAAAATATGAAAATCTTCCACATCCCATCAAAAATCATATTGAAAATTTTCAGAATGGTATTTAGAAAGTCAAATTTTGTTTTAAATATAGTTTTCTGATAATTTTTCTAAAAAAAAATAAATTTATAAACTCGTAAATATAATTTTTATATACTCAATTGCAATAATAAATTTAATATTTTATTAAACAAAGAAAGGCATTTATTTTTATCAATTTATTCATTTTAAGAGGCATATTAATTAGAAATGGATTTTTTTTTAAAGAATTTGCGCGAGACGCTTGACGCGATTAATAAATTAATAGATAATAATATTTATATTGTAAACTGTAAACGAATAAGAAGATGTTCTAATATTAAATCTTCTGATCGTTCTAAGATCAATTTTATATGGAGGTCCTTGAATTATCTTCAGGAAGAGGGAATTCTCGAAGCAAATGGTGCAGTTAAGCCTAAAAATTATAAAATTAGAAATAGTGAAAAAATAAATATAGAAGAACTTATTTCTCTGATTGATAGAAAAAAGAATAGATAAAAGCTAAATAATCTATATTATTTTGGATTAAATAAACTTTAGATTGATTAATAATTCATTAAGATTTTTTTCTGATTCGTTATCTTCTGGATTTTTAATTAATCTTTTTTGATAAAAAATAATGTTTGGGTATTTTGATTCAATCTCGTTAAATAACCTTACCCAAAATTTAAAACCCTCTAAAAGTTCATACATTTTGGGATCCTCTTCAAAGGACTTGACTTCATCTTTATCTTTAAAAGCTTCCAAGTCTTTTGCAAGTCTTTTATATTTTCTCACAGTAAATCCTTGATCGGCTAATAATTTCTTATTAACCCGTTTAATAAAACTTTCTAAACCATCTCTCCAAAATA
>JBHLQY010000066.1:0-12845 GCA_048883105.1 Candidatus Thorarchaeota archaeon
ATACAATACAGATATGCTCTCATCCGTATCATAATTATTAATTTCATAACCATCTATAGCGGGAAGATTATTTTTAACTGTTAGAAATTTTTCTAAAGATTGAGACCCATTTTTTTCGTTATCCGAGGCCTCGATTTTACATCTATAATTTCCAGCAAGTTGAGAAGCAGGAATAGTAAAATCAACGGAATAAACTCCACTCCCTTTATGGGTTAATGAATATGTTTTTGTAGGTAATTCAGATCCAGGCTGAAATAATGATATTGAAACGGTAACATTATCTGGATGACTCTCTTCAAGACTTATATTTAAACTAAAGGTACATGTTTGTGTTCTATAGACCGATGTTGGATTGAATTTCACAGTATCTGCTTTTATTAAATTATTTGAATGTACAACTTTAAATCGATAATAAGCAGCTTTTGTTCTACCATTATCATCTGTCATATTTAATTTAATATAATAATATTCATTTATTTCGAATCCCTCGTCAATAAAAAGACTAAAATGATCTATATTATTTCCAATATGATATATATTTCTTTGCAGCATATTATCTACAACAGAGACATTCCATGTAAAATTTAGGGAATCTATTGGGTCAACATCCAATTCAGCATCGATCTGGGAGTCTCTTTGATACTCGCCATCAGGAGGTATATTCGATAAAATATAATTTGAAACAATAGTAAAGTTAGTTAATGTAGTGTTCGCATTTAAAATTGGACCACCTGTTTTATTATAGATTAAAAAGTTAACTTTTTGCAATCCTAAGGGAGCGTCATATTCTGGAGTATATATATATGTATATTCAGCATTATTAGTATAATTACTCATGACATAAGTATTAATAGAACTGTTCGTAAAGGAAATTTGCATTTCTGTATAATTTGCTCCTTGACTTAAGAAATCAGAAATATTAACAGTAATATTAATTGATTGAAATAATCTATATACAGTAGTAACGTTTCTAGATATATCATCATAATCTATTTTATTAGAAATTTTTGGAGAAATTTTTTCTTCTAAATAATTATTTCTTTCATTAAATTCATTAATATTAAATTTTGGTTGGTTTTTCACCGAGATAAAATTGGTTATAAGAATGAGACTCGATAATATAAAAAAAATCAAAATGATTAAGTATAGGTGGTTTTTTTTCAATCAATATTCCTCCGAAAACTTATCTTTTCAACAATTTATGTTTTATTTCTTTATTTTTATAATATAAAATAATTCCTAATGGAATTATAGTTGGAATCATATAAAAACAGATTAAATTGATTGCTGACAATTCTATCTCGTATTCGAAATAATCTTTAAAAACGACTTCTTCAGAACTATCTTCAATTTCAATTTTGTAAGTTTTAATCCCAAATTCATACGGATTCCATGTTGGGAGAACTCCTTGTTCAATTCTGTTTTCCCCAGGAATTAACTCATTTATTTCTGTGTCTACCTTATCTCCGTTTATTAATAAAGAAAATTCCTCTGTTGACTCTTGATTGTTCTGAATAATTATTATAAAATAAGCATAAGTTCCTTGTGTGACTTTTTCAGGAAATTCAATACTGATTACCTCCAAACTCGGAACGATTTCTACTGTTAATATTTCAGTGTAAAATGTCGTTTTTCCTTTTGAAATACTCATTTCTATTTCAATTGAACTAATTAAAATAACAGATGTAGTATAGACAAGGTATAATTCGGTTCTTCTTTCATTTTCGTCCAATACTATTGATATATTAATGTCATAAATATATGTACCTGAAAAAATTAAATTCAAAGATTGTGTCTCATTCGGTAAGGCATTAATTAATTCTAAAAAAATCTTAACGCTATTTCCAGGCACTACTTTTTTACTATAAATTAAATTTGAATACGTTAGTGCGTTTCTAATTTCTATTTCAATTTCTTTCTTTAAATAGAGTACTGTACCATTTATAAAAGTAAAAGTTATGTTCATCTTCCCAGGAGTCGCGTCATTTTTAACAGTAATATTAAACGCGATGGATGTTTGATTGTTATTTATAAATGTTATATTTTCACTTGTTACGGTAAATATCCCGTCTCCAAACATCGTAACATTTAAAGTAAGATTGTAATTATAATTGCTTAAGATTTGAATTGAAATATTTGTTTTTTCACCTTGGTATAACTCTCTTAATCCTGATATTGAGAGATAAGTTAAACCTGAAATGACGTTGAACGTTTTAGTTGTAAATGCAAAACCAAAATAAGTCCAATTTGCATAGATATCTATTATATAACCATTATCAAAAGGTAAGCTATCAGTTATTGGAAATTGTAAAGTTGTAGAGTTAGTGCTAAATGTACGTTTCGTGATATTGAAAATCGTATTATTAGGGTATCTGAAAATGTAGGTTATAGACGCTCCCGTAATGTTATCGTATCTTATGGTTTTTGTATCACTGGGGTTGTAAACGCTTATGTCTTTTTCAAAAGCATATACAGATGTTAAATTTAATATATCTTGATTTATAATGCCCCCTCCTGCCGTTATGAGCGAAGTTTCTAAAGTCGTATTGTTATAAATCTCAAAAGCTTTTAAATAAGCTTCACATAATCTCAGATTAGAGTGTAATTTTATATTTGTATTATCTACTGCTCCATGAGATGTTTTATGAGCGTCTATAGTAGCATTATAGAAATATTTTCTTAAGGATTCGAATAGTTTTATAGTTCTATTATAATAAGTAAAATTTCCAGAAACTTCGAATAGCCTTAAACAAGCTAGCATCATTAATGCATTTGCTTCAAGGTCGATTTTATTACTATTCGGCGTTGCTACCAAAGGATCCCAATTCTCTGCGTTATAAGTTTCATAAGCTTTATAATTAATATTCCATAGACCACCATTACCACCAGCAACAGTGCTATCACGATTTATTCTATTGAAAAGTGCTGTGGCGTTTTTGTAATATAAAGAATTTGGATTCATTCCATTCATGATCCAGTATTCTAACAGCGCTAATATTCCTAATGCGTTTACAGATAAATACTTATAATTTCTAGGATCTGGGAAAGAAAAGGGACTCCAACTAGAATTTGATTTATAATAAAAACCTTTACTAGTATTATCCCATGCTTTATTAACAAGTTTTTCCATCGTAGTTTTTGCGAGATTATATGCGTCATCACTCACTTCCTGATTACCTAATGCGCTTTGATATCTATAGATCATAAAATTAGCTAATACAGCATATAAATTGCTTTTTATATCTTTATCTCCAGTTATAGATGAATTTGTCTCATAAAAACCTTTATTTGTGCTATCCCAAAATTCAGATGAATTGATAAGTCTGAACATTTGAATGATAGAATCTCCAGGAGTTTCACCATCAATATTAATACTGCCTATTTCATTACCAATGTTTTCGAGCAAAAGGAAAATTGGCATTAAATTGTCGATTAAATGTCTCTCAACATCTATTATTTCTCCTGTAGTTCCATTAATCGATTTTATAAATCCATATTGGCTTGTGTTGTAATAATACCACAATGGCGTTGATTTTAAATCTAAATATGCTTGAAAAGTATCACTTTCGTCATAATCTTCCTTAACTAATGATTTATACAAGAGTAAATTATCCAATGAATAAGTGGTGTTATCAATAACTGTTCCTGTATTATCTGATTCACTTACATAGAGAGATATATCATATGTTAGAGGAGATTTAAAATTGCTTTGAAAAAATGTCCACATTTTACTAAAATTTATAGTATAAGGATCTTGAAGAAGACTGATGGCACCCTGAGATACTTTGAGGCAATCTAAATTCTTTTCTAATTTTTCTTCTTTTAAGGAATTTCCTTCATTATTAAAATAATTACTTTGATAATTATTATTTTTAGTTGATAAAAAATTCAGTAGCAATACTAATATAACGAATAGACATATTAATTTTTTAAAAACTTTCTTTTTTTCTTTTCTTCTGGCTCTTATTCCAGTTTTAAAAATAATAGAACTCATTAAAACTTCTTTTTTTATCTAATAAATTAATTTCTAACCAAAGTTATATTTTTAAAAAATTATTTCCATTAAAAGATTTTTTTTTAATTGTTTTACTGATATCTGGAATTTTTATTCGAATTTGTTCCATAGTATCTCTATCTCTAAGAGTTACAGTGTTGTCTTCCATAGAATCATAGTCTATAGTAATACAAAATGGAGTACCTAACTCATCTTGCCTTCGGTACCTTTTACCAATTGATCCTGCCTCGTCGTAAAATGAATTAATACGATTTTCCAGTAAATTTTTATGAATTTTTATCGCTAATTTTCTTATATTCTCTTTATTCCTTACAAGAGGAAATACGGCAACTGTATTTGGAGCTAATACAGGAGGTAATTTCAAATTAATTCTGCCATCTTCCACATTGAAGGCGGCCTCAAGTAACGTATATATAATTCTATCAGGTCCAAAAGCAACCTCAAGAATTTGTGGTATTTCTTTGAATTTTGGGTCGGAACTCATACTTATTTCAAAGTTTTGTTTAGAAAATTCTCCATGTTGCCTTAGATCATAATCAGTTCTGTCATGTATTCCACATATCTCAACCCAGTCAAACTGCTGAGTTTTAATTTCTAAATCCCACGCATCATCAGCATAATGAGACCTTTCATATGGAGAATGTTGTCTAATCCTAATAATTTCGTTAGGATACCCTAAAATCTTTGTTAAATAATATCCTAAATAGAGACAATAAGCATAAGCAGGTTTTTTAAGAATTTTAGTATTTATCGCCTCTTCGAGAGAGATTATATTTGGTTTATATACATTTTCAATTTGAAGTTTCCAATCCAATAAAGGTAGTTTATTCATTTTAACGGCTTCAAATTCATCGAAATTCATCTCTTGCTCTTTACCTATGAATATTTGTATTTCAAGTTGATCAAATGCCCTCATTCGGAGGATTTGTTGCCTTGGAGAGATCTCATTTCTATAAGCTTTTCCATATTGAAAAATTTTAATTGGATATTGCTTTCTCGCATCTTGATTTAGTCTATTAAATAAAAGATAAGTTGTTGTAGCTGTTTCAGGACGTAAATAAGCAATTTTATTATGTCCTACTTGCGTTTTTAACATTAAATTATATTCTTCGATTTTTTTGAAGGGTGAATCACATTTAGGACATGAGAGAGGGTTTTTTTTTACTAATTCTTCCATTTTTTCAAATGATAAGCCGTCTATTATAAGATCTGGAAGTTTTTCATGAATAAATTTATCCGCTCTTACTAATTTACTGCATTTCTCACATCTTAGCACGGGATCTATAAATCTATCTAAATGACCCGAGGCTTTCCATACAATTTCAGGCATAATCGTAGGACACTCGATTTCTCCAAATCCAAAAGCCCGTAATTCCTTTCTAAAAAGAGAAAGAATATTATTCTTAAGAGCCATCCCCGCAGGACCATAACTCCAAAAACCTGCAAAACCACCGTAAATTTCTGGCGAAGGCCCCCAAATAAATCCTCGTCGACGAATTAATGAATTGAATGTCTCAATATTATCTACTATTTTCATTTTATATGCATTTTTATTGTGATTGTTTTAAAGAATTAATCATAATTTTTGTAATTTTAGAATTAGAAAAAATATAAATTTTAATATAATAAAAAGATAAAAATAATATTAAAAAGAAAATTAAATTAAAAAATTGATTAATTATGATTCTTCAAAATTTTAGATACTTTGATTTTTTTAATGCTATTGAAATGGGCTTATATTTCGTTATAGTGGGCTATTATTTTCTTCTTTTTGCATTTTTCCTCACAATGAGATATAGAACTTCTAAAAAATTATATTGGTTATTTTGGTCGATTTTATTTCTATGTTTAGCTACTGCAAGAGTATTTTTTATTGCTCACTACTTCTTTATTCCAGAAATGAGTGTGTCAAAAGCAGAATTAATAGAATATTTAATGCTAACTTATCGTTTAGCAACTCTTTTTTCATGGCTTGCAATAGGCTGTTTTATGGGAGTATTAGGAATACTTCTATTTCCGCCTGAAGCAGATGAGGGAAAAGAGAGCTCTGGGAAAATAAGTCCAAATTTAAAATTCGCTATAAGGATATTATTTATTGCTATTCCGGTTTTTGTGGGAGTTTTAGCATTCATAATGCCTGATAGTTTATTAATGGATCCTGATATTGCTGAGGAATATAATTTAAATATCCGTATCCAGAAAATTTGGGGGTATCCTATTGGAAGATTTATATTACTAGTATTAGTAGGTATATTCATCTTTATAATTCCATTCTTATTCATTTATTTAGCTATAAAAACTTATGGAGTTCTACGGAAATCCTATTTATTAAACGGTATTGGTATTCTGCTTTATTATATTGGGAGAATATCACAAGGTGCATTTGGAATATTAGGATGGTCTCATTTTGAAGCAGTTGGTCCTCCATTAGTAATTCTACTTGCTCTCTTAATAATCGTAATTGCGAATAATTACGAGCAATTAAGGTAAAAGGCAAATATAATCCACGATTTTTTTTTAATAAATGGAATAATAGTTTTGAATAAAATTTAAGTAATCTATTCTCTAAATTTAAAAAAGAAATAAAATTTTATATAAAAATCTCTTTAAAAAATATATCAAAATAAATTAAAAATCACTTTTTATAAGTAAGTGAGGTTGTTTAAAAATTTCGATTCACGGAAATCAATTCCTGCTTCCATTATTGATACGAAAAACCCCTGATGCTCCAAGTGTAGATGAAAATGCTGAATTGGCTCTTGTATTTTATTTGTTAACTAAAAACATTGATTATGAAAACGAGAAAATTTTATCATTTTCGAGATTATTATGGCCACTTTTAAGTATTCAAGGTGTTATTTCTACTCATATATTTCTTGATGGTATCAAAATATTTTCAAAGGAAGGAAAATTTAGCAATCCTCCGCGTCAACCTCTTATAGGTCATATCTTAAGAAATGTTGACGAAAGGAGCGAGATTGATTTATTAAGTAGAGTTATTGATGTTTTAACGTATAAAGATGCCAAGGCAGAGGAGATTGGAAGTGGAGAAGAATCTGAATATCAGACTCTCGAAGTTGACGGATTGATTAACCCAGACCATCTTCAATCACTTTTAAAGTTAATTCCTCACTTAGAATATTTACCAATAACAGATTATGTTCCTTTGGATACAACTTTAAATACCGAAAATGCTCTAGATGTTTCTGAAAAATATAGATCCTATATAGATACTATGAAAGGAAACGCAAGAAGATGGGAGACTCAAATTAAATTAATTAATGCCGAAATAGAAAAGTGGATGACTAATTTAAATGTAAAAATAAAAGATGTAGAATTGCTATTTTCTTCTCAAATAACTAAAATTAAAGAAGGTTTTGACGAGGGACAATTGAAAAAACAGAAAGAAATAGATTTTGATAAAGTTGAACAATGGAATGTAAGCGAAAAGAAAAAGATTATTGAAAATATTTCAGTATTATTTAAGACTGTGGAAAAACAATTGCAAGAAATTATTAAGAAAAATCGATTTTTTAGCTCTGAAGAATCCTTTAAATCTAAAGTATTTGAAGATCTTTTATATCCTTACGAAGAACATTTTAATTATTTAAAAGAAGTGGGTAAAAAGTTTAGGGATTCAATTGAGTCGCTTTATCAAAAATATACTGAATTAAAAGAGCAAGCCATGACGGTTGATAACGACACAGCTACGAAGTTGCATGATGTTACAATAGAGTTAAATAAAAAATTGGAAGATCGAAATAAGCAAATATCTGAATTTAAGCAACAAAAAGAGGAAAACTTGTCTGAACTAATCTCTTTGAAAACAAAAATTGAAAGTCTATTTAACGAAATTAAAGAATACTGTCAGAAAAAAATTAAGAATTGCTTACAAGAAGCAGAAGAACTAACAGGATGGTCTATTCAAGACACGCATGATGAGTTGTTTTCTAAGCCCATTCAATGGATCTACATGCCATTTTACGCAATGTTTAAGGAGAACGAAGAGAAAATGGAAGAACACATGGATGTGGTTTTTCCAGGCTACGTTAACATAGATCCCAATTCGCTTTACGAAGATATCTCTGATTCTTTTTCAGAATTAAAAAAAATATTATTAAAAAGAATTGAAGATGACGTTAAGATTCGATCAAATTTCGAATTTTCTTGCGATAGAAAAAATTTGATAAAAGATTTAAATTTTAAAAAGCAAATCCAACAAGGTATTTCAATTTTAAAAAGTAAAAAATTATTTAATAGCGAAATTGAGGCTAATATTCTAAAATTATTACTATAAGTTCATTATATATCATAATAGCGATGCCAAAATCTAAGTTAGACCTTAAAAAAAAAAGAATTAGAGAATTTTTTTCAACTTTTGAGACGAAAAAGAGAGATGAAATCGAGAAAGAGATCTATGAAAAAGGCATGGTTTACATACAAATGCGATTACCTGTCGAACTGATTACTAAAGAATTTGAAGACTCATTGAAACTGAAAATTGAGCATAACATTATCCAAGCAAGAATTCGAGTTGCTACGGAAGCAGACCTTGAAAGTATTATGAACCTTTACAATAAAAGTTGGTTAACTTCAAATACTCCTTTTAGACCAATAACCAAAAATTCTTTAAAAATAATTTTTGAGGATGAAGACACTATTTTTCTTATTGCTAAAGTATATGGTAAAGACGCTGGTTTTATAATTTTAGATTTTGAGGGTGATAATAATGAATATGGTATAATTGCGGGACTAGGGATAATCCCTCGCTTTCAACATAAAGGTTTGGGAACAATATTAGGCATGGCTGCATGGAATCACTTGAAGGATTTAAAGGATAAGAATATTAAAGAACTTCGGTGTGAAGTTTATAAAGATAACGAAATATCGTATTCCTTTATTAAAACGCTCGGCTTTAAAGAATTTGGTAAAGTTGTTTATTCAAAGTCAGACTTTTCAATAGACGAGGATTAGGATAGAGTTTTTTTATTTATAATGTAGATTTATTAGAAAACATTAAATTTTTTAAAATCCTTGCGATATTAACTATGCAAGAAACTAAAGAGAGTTTTAAACAAAAACGAATAAGAACATTTTTTCTATCTTTTGAATCAAGTTCAAAAAGAAGTGAATCAATTGAGAAAATCCAAGAGGAAATTGAAGACATTGGTTTAACTTATATCCAAATGAGACTTCCTGTAGAAAAAATAACACCAGAATACGAGGCAGAAGTGAACAAAAAAGTAGAACACAATATTCTTCGCGCAAAGATAAGAGAAGCAAACGAAGAAGACTTAGAAAAAATAATGAATTTATATAATAAGGCGTGGTTGACCTCAAATACACCTTTTTCTCGCATAACAGTTAATTCTCTGAAGGAGATAAACGAATATCCTGACACTGTAATTCTTATCGCAAAAGTCTATGGTATTGATGGCGGTTTTATCATTCTTGATTACGAAGGTCCTAATAATGAATATGGAGTTATTGCAGGATTAGGAATTTTGCCACGGTTTCAGCGCAAAGGCTTAGGTACAGTTCTTGGTTTAGCGAGTTGGAAATATTTTAAAGAAAAAGGGATAAAAGAACTCAGATGTGAAGTATATATTGAGAATAAGGCGTCTTACAATTTTATTAAGTCATTAGGGTTCGAAGAATCCGGGAAAAAATGTTATAGAAACAATGATTTCATTGATGAATAATATTTTCATATTAGAAGATTATCTTATTTTAAAATTCTATTAATTAAATAATAAATAGAAAATGTCCCTTAAATGAGTTCAAAAGAAAATCTTAATACTAAACTTGAAAAAAGAGAATTAAATAATGTGTATACGAAAAGAATCCATTCTATAGATTTTCTCAAAGGTGTCGCTATTTGTATTATAATTTTGATAAATACAGCAGAAATATGGATTAATAAAGAGTCAAGATTTGTTTATGCCATAATTTATTTGTACTTAGACGTCATTGGTACTTCTTTATTTATATTTTTATTTTCTTTATCTGTGATATTTTTATGGAAAAAGAAGATGGGTATAAATCCTAGTAAAGAAATCCGCAATGATATACTAACGAGAGGATTTATTTTAATTATTTTAGGTGTTGTGTATAATATAATATCAACATCAATTACGTTAAATATGCCACTACCACTTAACTTATGGGGTTGGAATATACTTATGTTCATTGGATTTGCTCAAATAATTAGTTATTACGCTGTTAAATTATCCAGAGGTGCAAGGTGGATCATTGGTTTCTTATTTTTTTTTGCTAGTACCCCATTAAGAGATTTATTAATTTTAGGTAAAAATACTAATCAACTCGTTAGTGTCTTACACTTTATAATTATATCTCCTAATCCACAGACGACAATTCTACCCTATGTTGCACTATGCTTTTTTTCAACAATTTTTGGAGAACGACTTTTAGAATGCTTACAATTAGATGCGAAAAAATGTAATTTAGAGACGTTTCATACTTTTATTATATTTGGTTTTATTTTTTTATTTATTGGAATATATTATGGATATGGGTTAGTAACACCAGAAATTCTCGATCCCGAGGATTATCCAATGATTAAACTCATCCCAATTTTAAAAACTCAGTCAATTTTTCCTTTATCAAAAGTCCCAGGATATTTAATAAGAGGAACGGCACCAAACTTGTTTTATGGTTTAGGGGTGGCATTATTAATTCTTGGAAGCACTTTTTATCTTCTCGATATTTTGTATGTACAAAATGCTATAATTAAAATGTTCGATTTTTATGGAAAGGCTTCATTAAGTCTGTTTTTCATTCACTGTGTTGGATTGTTATTTTTTATTCAACAATTAACAATTGTTGTTTTTTTTATCGCTTATCTCTTTTATATTGGCTTTTTAGGACTATTATTGTATCTGTGGTATAAATATGCTAAAGGAGTTGGCACTCTAAAATGGCTCATATCCAAGACAAGCTCTCGCCACAAATAATTATTTATTTTAAAATCTAATAGAATAAGTCTGAGTTTGATGTTCCTAAAGATTTGATTTTTTCGGCTATTAAATTTGAATTGTACTCGTCTAGTAAATCTTGATAATAGTGTAGTGCTTTTTGCCAATTGGACAATGCTAATTCAATAATTCCTTTATTAATATAGATATCGCCTAGTTTATGAAGAATCTGCGCTGAATTTTTTATGTAATTTTGATCTTCAAAGATTTCTAAAGCATCCTCATAATTTTTAATAGATTCTGATTCATTTCCAATATTATCCAAGAAAATCTTAGCTATTTTACTCTTGAGTTGAGCAACCTTAATATCGTTTCCAAATTTATAATAAATCTCATTTGATAAATTGTAATAATCAATTGCAGTTTGATATTCTCCTTTAATATTATAGAATTTTGCTAAATTTTTTAATATTGTTGCTTCATTTAGGCTTTCTCCTAATTCAAAAATGCGAACAGCTTCAAGGCTTTTTAATAAATAATCTTCGGCTTCTCCATATTTCTTCCAAAATAGATTTAATTTACCTAAGTAGAGATAACACTCCCATTTTAATTGTGCATTACTAAGTATAGATATTTGATTTCTTACGCTGTTAATCAAATCTAATGCGTCTTTTAAATTTTGGTGTGAATATTGGTAATTATTAGAACCTAGGTGGTAGTTTAGCTTCCCAAGTTTAGTAAGCGAAATTATTGTTCCATATAAATCACCGGATTGTCTAAAATATTCTAAATTTCTATTTAAAATTTTTTTAACTTTATCATGATTTTTTAATGAAAATAAGACATCTATAAGATTACTTGAAATTTTAATTTCTTCCGAAACAAAATTGTTTTGTTCAGCCATTTTTAGCGCCTTGCTATAAAATTCATAGCTATGCTCTAAATCATTAATTAAATAATATATATTTGCTAAATTATTGTAAACTAGGATTAATTTATGTTTTTCATTAATTTTTTTGAGAAATCCTATTGATTGTTCAAAATGAGAAATAGCATCATCAAAAAATCCATTCTCTTCGTGTATCAAGCCAATTTCATTGTGAGAAATCGCTAAATGCAAAAAATTGGTCTCTTCCATAAAATAATTCAACGCTAATTTTAAAACTTTTAAAGATGTAGATAAATCTCTCTTTTTGTAATATAAACTAGCTTTTTCTAAGAGCAAACTTCCAAAAGATTCTCCTAAGCTTTGTTTTTGCTCTAAATTTCTATTAATTTCATCGATTTTTTTCTCAATTTTTTCGTCATTAATTATATTGTAATCATATAATTCTTCAGCCATATGATAATGTTTTAATGTTGCCAAATCATTATCAATTGTCTGACTAAAAATACTCCTTTTTTTTCTTTCTAAATTAACGATTAACGGCTTATTACAATGTTTACAATAATCCCAGTCAGGCTCGATGTAATTTTCACAGTAAGGGCAATTCATATTAAAATTTACAATCTTTTAAATTGATTATTATGATTTTTATTTCTGTTTCTTTTATAGGCTTTTAAATCATTTTCAATATCTTTATCACTAAGTCCTAAAGAATTAATTAAAGTCTTAAGTTGATATATGGCATTAGTAGCTTTTATTTTTTCAGCTAAATGTAATGCTTTAATAAACTCATTTTTTGCTTCCTTAAGTTTCCCTAAGTAGAATAATGTTTCTCCTACATAGCCTAATCCTTTCATAATCAATTCTATAAAATTAGAATCGATTGCTTGATTTGTTCCTTTTTTAAAAGATAATAATGCTTTGTCATATTTATTACTTCGTTTTTCTATGATTCCTAAATTAAAATAAGATGTAATAATTCCTTTATTATCCCTAAGTTTAAGAAACG
>JBHLQY010000067.1:0-1826 GCA_048883105.1 Candidatus Thorarchaeota archaeon
TCTGAGTTAAATATTAATGAAAGTGCATCAGATACTAAATTGTTATGTGTTAACATCACACCTTTAGGTAACCCTGTTGTGCCACCTGTAAACAGTAACGCAGCAATATCGTTAACTGGATCAATATCCACATCTGGTTGTTTAGCCACTTTTCCATTTATGAATTCTTCTAGAGTAATCGCATCTTCTTTAACCACATCTGAAGCAATTAAAATTACATGTTCTACCCCAACTTTTTTTCTTGTTTTCTTAATTGTTCTATAGTTTGCTTTATGGACGAAAACAGCTTTAATATTACCAGCTTCACGAACTATATGAGTTACATCTGATTCCTTAAGTAAAGGGTTTATTGGAACTGTTGCAGCTCCAGTTTCTAGGATCCCTAAAACACAAAATAAAAATTCAGGGCAGTTTCCCGACATTATTCCTACGGCGTCCCCTTTCGAAACACCTAATTCGTTTAGAGCATTTGCTATTCTGTCAGCAAAATTCACTAATTCACGATAAGTATATTTTTTATCGGTTGGTTTATGGTAAACACACACATTGTTAGGAAATTTGTTGGCTGATAATTTTATAAATTCGTGAACTGGTATAGGATCAAATCTTATCGTTTTTGGCACAGTAGGAGGGCGATGTTTTAACCAAGGTCTATTTGGATTCATATATGGAGAATCATTCTCGTAATCTAAAATTGGTTCCCATTCTGAATAATCTTTTATAAAAAACACCTCAAAAAGATCTGATTTAATTATTTATATTAATATTTCGTCAATAGAAATGGATAAAGAATTGAATGATGAGTTACAAAAAAATATACTTAATTAAAATTTTTTTTTCATATTATTGCAAATCTAAATTTCACAATTTTGTGGAAAGCTTTATATTAATCCATCTCTTACTTTTTATTTGAAAATTTTTCTAAAAAAAGATATCTAATATATTATAAATAATAAATAAGAGATGAGAAATTTAATGACGGAAATCTCAAAAGAGATGAAAATAATAGTTATAATAAACATAATTGTTGGCGTCATTTATGGATGTTTGTATTTCGCAGTACCAGATGCTATTTCTAAATACTTAGACGCAACTTATTCTGACCCACACTTTATGCGACTAGCTGGTGGAACTATTTTAGTATTAACAGTTACTATGATACTTGCTCTTATAAGAGGAGAATGGGAGAATGTAAAACCCGTTTTAGAGGTAGTTATGTTATGGTTGATAATGACTTTTATTGTAATCATAATAGCCTTAGTTGCTTTACCTCTTTCAGCAAGACAAGTACCACAATTTTGGTTTGATGCGATAATATGTCTCATACTAGCAGGAGTCGACGCATACTTCTGCTATCGAGAACAAAAGTAAAAGAATGGAAATAATTCAAATTAATTTTTTTTTCCTTCCTTTTCATTAATTGGTAGTACTATATGATGTTTAGAGAAGAATTAAAATAAAAATTCAACTTATTATATAATTTAGATATGGACGATCTAAAAGAATTAAGTTTAAAGGCACATAAGGCAATTTTCGAGGGAAAAAAAAGTGTATCCATCAATGACGTCGAATATCCACTAAAAAAATTTTCAAGCGGATTGAGATATATAGATTTGCTTGGATATCGATTTATTGAACAGAATCCAAAAAAACAATCTCAATGGGCGAAAAAAGCGCGGGAAGGACATAAAATCATATGGGGCTTTAAAGGAAGGCGATATATCGTTCAAGTCTTCGACGGCGAATTTAAAGATTTAAGAAAAAAGAAGAGTTAATACTTAAAGAGATTAATTAGTATTTTCATACTAATTTATAATATATTCATA
>JBHLQY010000067.1:1926-10895 GCA_048883105.1 Candidatus Thorarchaeota archaeon
ACATCCAACGGAGCAATAATAATTTGGAAGCAATTTTACCATTTAGACACGAAGACGAGAAAACACGCTTGAATGAAGTTCATCCTTTAGTTAGAATGATTTTACCCTTTATTTTTATAATTCCATTTCTCCTAATCGATAATATTTACCAGATATATACATTTATCATAATTACATTTTTCTTCAGTCTGATCACACATTTACCTCTTTTGAGAATTCTTTCAAGGCTCAAAAATATTATTCCTTTTATATTTTTTATTACCATTTTTATACCTTTTTATGTAGGAGAAACTATAATTCTTAGAATTGAAATCGGAATTACTATTAATGTTTATAAGGAAGGCTTAACTCGAGCACTTTTATTATTTATGAGAATTTTTGGAGCTACGTATATTTTCATGACTTTTTTCTCTTCTTTAACGTATTCAGAGTTTATTGAAGCTCTAACAACGATGAGACTTCCTTCATTTTTAATTGGTAGTTTCATTATAATGCTTCATTATATTCCGATTATAGTTAGTTCAAATAAAAAAATATTGGAGGCTCAAGAACTCCGTGGAAAAAAAATTACAAATTATTGGGAAAAGTTAAAAGCTCATGGCTACGTAATGGGAAAGAGTCTTGTATCAAATATGGAACGTAGCGAAAAGCTGTACGAAAGTTTAAAAATGCGAGGATTTACAGGTAAACTAACTCTTGCTCCGAGGAATATTAAAATAATTGATATAATGTTGTTAGTTCTTTTTCTCGTACTTACTCTATATTTCATTTATTTTTTCAATTTGGATATGTTTTATAAGGAGGTTTTAGCACAATTTTAGCTGTAGAAGTAGAAGATTTGAATTTTAATTATAAAAATGGTTTTAGTATTCAGAATTTATCGTTAAAAATAGAAGAAAATTCAATTTATGCCTTAACGGGTAATAATGGTTCAGGTAAAACAACTTTATTGAGGTTGTTGGTTGGTTTATTAAAACCAAAATCGGGAACAATCAAGATTTTTGATGAAGTTCTTACGAGAAATAAAATGCAACTATGGAAGATTAGGCAAAAAATTGGATTTTTATTTCAGAATCCAGATGATCAATTATTTGCTCCAACTATAGAAGAAGATGTGGGTTTCGGAGCAAGGAATTTAAAAATAGAGCGAACAGAAGTAAAAAAACGTGTAGAATGGGCTCTAAAAGCAGTTAATTTATTAGATTTTAAAGAATTTTCACCCTTTAATTTATCGTGGGGACAAAAAAAGCGAGCTTCATTAGCCGGCTTATTAGTAATGAAACCAAAACTGTTAATTTTAGATGAGCCATTTGCTAATCTTGATTTTAAATCAATTTACAGGCATCTTGGAATTTTTGAAAAATTAAGGAAAGAAGAAAAAATGACAATTTTGTTCACATCTCATAATTTATTTTTCGTAGAAAATTGGGCAGATAAAATGCTTGTATTAAATGGCGGTAAATCAATTTTTGAAGGCGATCCGAAAAAAGGACTAGAACATCCCAAAGTTAAGATAATAATGGGTTCATACGACGAGATTAGTGATTTAATTAAAAAGAATTAAGAAAAAAATAAATCGATAAATATATTAATAATAAAAAATGCATCTCGTATTAACCTATTTTCACAACATAAAAGGACCTAATATTTTAATGTCTTATCCAGACATACAATTAGAACAAGATATAATTGAAAAGTTAATGCGATTTTTTGATTTGGACATTAATGAGACTTTTTTTGAGATTATTTTGATAAACAAGCATAAAAGAATTATAAATTTATTTTTTGAACTTCCCTCTGAGTGGGCCCGTGGAAAAACACAACTAGCTATGCTTTCTTTGATAATGAAAGAAAAATACGATAGTAGGATGATTTATACGTTCTTAGTTGATGCTGTCCAGAAAATTATCTCCACGGAAAATGTTTTTAAGGCTTTTTATAAAAGCGATGACTTTCAAGATAATGATATTGGAATTGATTTAGGTTATGAAGCGATAAAAAAGGTTTTATTTAATTGTTTGAGTAGTTTAATAAAAAGATTGAAATCTAAAACTTAAAAATAAAAAAGGAATCTTTATAATATTTTTTTCTATTATTATATTGGGAAAATAATGACGGAACATCTGCGTTTTCGAGGGCACATATGAATACGGATGATTATGTGTGCAAAGAAATGCGAACATCCAGAGTTTGATAATCAGTAATTACCTGCGAATAAAACGGGCTCTTTACTAAGCTACGATAAAGATCAATGCAATGAGGTTGAAGCCAGCACCCAGATCGCAGACATGATTATTTCCCAAAAAGGCATGAAATTAACGCCTAACACGAGAGAACTTTTTTAATTTTACGGTATATCCTATAAAAATGAGAAAAAAGTGTTAGTGTGTTTTGGCTCCTTAGGCTACAATCATGCCTTACCTTCTTTTAATTTAATCCTTATTTAATATTATAAAAATAAATCAGTTGAAATCTAAAAATGAGTTTCAATATTAAAATCCTAAAGAATTAGTGCTAAATAGTTCTTTTAATTCTTCTTTTAATTCTTCTTGATCGCTGCTCTCTAAGTATCTACTTAAAATTTTTGCGATTCTTGGGGCCCATCTTTTCAAAAGAGCACGGATAAACCCGACTTGGACATTAAAATCGGTTGCTAGAACCAAAGCACCATTATCGAGTTTAATTGAAAAAATCATGCCCTTTTCATATTCAGTAATTTGAAGATTTATGGTTCCATAACCAAGGATTTCTCCTTGTTCTTCTCCAGCAGTAAAAACAGCACCGCCAATAGCGCCAATTTTATCAACTGAAATGTGATCGTTTTCGGTAAAAGTAAATTTAGATTGAGAGGCTATATTTATTCCAGTATCATCAATTATTATGGCGTATTTTAATCCCGCCGTACTATTAATAATTGTAGTTAATATCTGCTTTAACAGAATCTCATCATCGGAAGAACTCAAAATGATATCAACCTTTATTATGGCTTAATTCAAAAATATTTATTTAAAGTAAACTCAAAACCTTTTCCCTGATATTTATCTAAATTCCTTGATTATATAAAAAAATAATAATATTTATCATTTAAAAAATTAAGTTCCCACCTTATGCCTCTGAACTCAACGATTTTTTATAATTGTTTTTACAATACTGCTTCTTAAAAAATAACTTGTTTTTTTATAATATCTTTCAATTTTTTAAATCTATGTACTAATTTTTTAGATTTGTGTAATAAAAGAAATAATTTAAAGTTCTCTGACTTATCTAAGTTCCTTTTAACTTGTATAAAACTCGAGTCTTTTATAAAATCTCGTTTTTCTTCTATCGCTGATAAAGCAAGTATTGATTCATGAATGTGGAAATTTGGAGGTGTTTTTGCTGCTAAAGGAAATCCATGACGATCAGTAATGATTCCTGCCACGAAATTTGGAAAATTTCTTTCTATCTCTGTAAGAAGAAAATTAACATCTTGTTCATTCAAAATATATTCCAATTTTAAATCAACTAACCTATCAATTATTTTTGTTTGATATGTTAAGTTGGAAAACAAGAAGTCTTTAAATGTTATAATATGGAGGTATTATTCATGATATTATAAAACTGACGAGGAAAAATCTATAAAAGAAATATTAGATAAATATAATATTAAATACAACTTTTTAGAGATTCTTGAACTAGATTGAAATTGAAAAAGATGAAAACAATTTCCTCCAAGTCAAGGCGCTTATAGGTGGAGGAAAAAAGTTTTGCGCTTTTCAAAATGAATTTTCTTCTTAATGAAGATAAAAAAAAAGAAAGATAATAATGTATAAATATTCATAAATCATAATTTTAATTAATCTTTAAAAAAAACTCAATCCAAATAAAAAACCAATTAAAAAGCAGAAGCATTTCCTTAATGATGGTAAGTAGTATATAATTATTATAAAAACAATATCAAGTATGGAGGGATAGAATGGCTTTAACATGTTGTTATTGTGGTGCAGAGATCGCTTGGAAAAGAAAAAGGACATGGAAAAGAAAAAGAATTGTACATATTAATATTTGCCAAAAGCCATCTATTATATATTTCTGTAACCGGGATTGTAAATTAAATTGGATTTTTAAGAAATCCCATTTGAGGCCTGAGTTAGGCATCAACGGTAATTGGATTAAAGAAGAAGTTAAATCTATTTTTGATATGGCAGTAATTGAAGATAACACAAACGAGTTAGAGCAGTATCTAAAAGATAACAATTTAAGGATACTTAGGAGACTTGAATAATAGAAATAACTAGAAAATCTCAAATATAGACAATAATTGAGTTCAATTCCATTACTTTTCTAGTCGTTATAATCGTAGCGTTGTTCTTTCCAGGGATCTGCTTTATTAGAATATCCCGCTCTTTCCCAAAAACCTAATCTATCTTCCTTTAGAAAAGTAATTTTTACAACCCATTTTGCTGATTTATAAAAATATAAATCAGGAATAATTGGTCGAACTGGTCCACCATGCTTGTCATTGATTGGTTGCCCATCATAAGTTAGAGCTAATAATGTATTATCTGCCTTTACTCTTTCGATAGGAACTGTTGTTGTAAACCCATTATCTGCGCAGTAAAATTCAACAAAACGAGCAGTTTCTTTTGGTTTTACAATATTCAAGATTTTTTTAAAAGAAATCCCACCCCATTTAGTGTCGAATTTGCTCCAAGAGGTAACACAATGGATATCTACAATAACTTCCGTGTCTTGAAGTTTTTCGAGACTTGAAAGCGTAAAATTCATTGGATTTTCAACCTCTCCCTCAATATATAGTTTGTAATTCTCTCTGTCAATACTCGCGATTCGGCCTTTTTGGAGGACCGGAAATCTTTCTGTTATATGTTGACCTGGAGGTAATCTTGGTCTTTTTTCATTTTTAAAATTTTCATTCATTAAAATATAATTCTCTTTTATTGTATCTAAAACTATTAATTATTATACAATTATAAAATTTTTAATTAATAATTTGAAGTGTTTATATTGGCAGGAAAAAAAGGAAAGGTACAATGCATAAATAATGAGATTCTAGAAAAGATGAGTTTGAAGAATCGTAATAAATTTGTAGATAATAATTTGATGAGCGTTTTAAAGCCTGAACATTTTAATTTTCTTCGTAAAACTCAGAGATTTTACGAAAGGTTTGAAAACAAAAATAACATAACTCACGACGAAGATTTTTACGATTGGATTCCAATAATGGGCAAGGAAGGTTTAATTAGTCGAGTTACCAGATTTGAAGATATTGGATTAAATTACGATCCTTATGGGATTACAATAGAGTTTCTAAGAGTTTTGGCTACTGATTTATTTGATCCTCAAATGGCTATGGGTATGGGCGCTAGTGTGTTGGCAATAAACCCATTAACGCTTCATCACGAAAATATTGACATTAGATTGAAAGCCCTTAAAGAATTAGTCACTGGAGAGAAAATTGGTTGTTGCTGCATCACAGAGCCAGAAAGAGGATCTGATGCTGTACATATGTTAACAACTTGCGATGAAAATGAAGATGGTGATTATACGATTAATGGACAAAAAATCTACCAGACAAATGGCCCTAAGGCAGACTGGGCGATTGTGTATGCATGCGCCGAGAAAGATAATGGAAATACTATGGCACAATTTTTAGTAAATTCTTCATGGGAGGGCTGGAATGTTGAAAGAGTAAATATCCCGTGGACTCCAAGGATCTTTATAGGAAAAGAATCCTTCGAAAATTTAAAAGTTCCTAAAGAATACGTATTAGGACCACCAGGGATGGGCAGAGATCATCTTTTTGAAGGATTAAATTTAGAACGTTTAGGTATTGTTGCATTAAATCTCGCAGAGGCATGGAATGCAATATCCCACACAGCAATTTATGTAAACATGAGAAAACAATTTAATCAAGAAATTTTAAAGTTTCAAGGAGTTGGATTTCCTTTATCAGATTTATGGGCAAAAACTATGAATTTAACTTTAGCTTTTTTATACATTGCTCAAATTGTTGATGAAAAGATTGAAAAAGGTACTCTTACTAAAGAATTTAATTTGGCTCTTGTCGCATCTGCCTCCCAATTAAAATCTCAGAGTGCAAAGCTAAGCGAACGGGTTTGTTATGAGTGTGCAAATTTAATGGGAGGCGCGGGAGCTTGTGATAATACATTGATGCATGATTTACTTGGAATCTCTAGAATTCAAGAAATGGGCGGAGGAACTCGGCAGATACAACAATATATAATGAGTTTAAGTTTGAGGCAGTTATTCAAAATGCTATAAAAATTTATTTGAAGTTCTTTTTAAAAAAAAGAGAAAATATAATAAATTCAAATTATCTTTTTTTTAACGAAATTCCTAAGTTGAGATTTTCAAGTAATTCGCTAAATCTATTTCTAATGGTAACTTCTGTTACCTGTGAAATTTTAGCAATTTTTCTTTGAGTTCTTCTTTCTTTACATAATATTGAAGCCGCATATATGGCGGCTGCGCAAACTCCAGTTGGCCCTCTCCCAGAAGTTAAACCACGTATTTCTGCTATTTTTATTATTTTTTTGGATTTTTTATGGCATTGTTGGGATAAACCCAATTCACTTATAAACCGTATGAGGAAATCCAAAGGTTTAGTAGGATTCAAATTTAATTTTAATTCTTTTGAAATAAATCTAAAAGACCGACCAATTTCTTTTTTATTGACGCGCGCAACTTCCGCAACTTCATTTAATGTTCTAGGTACATGATACATTCTACATGCTGCGTATAAGCTTGCTGCAGCGACCCCTTCAATAGATCTTCCACGAATTAAATGTGCTTCTACTGCATCTCTGTATATTTTTGCTGAACATTCTCGTAAATTCTTTTGGAGATCTAAATTTGAAGCCATACGATCTAATTCACTTAAGGCGAATGTTAAATTTCTTTCAGTTGCATCAGATACTCTAATACGGCTCTGCCATTTTCGGAGTCTATAGATTTGTGCTCTTAATTTAGCGGGTATTTCCTTTCCGAAAATATCACGATTTTTCCAGTCAATCATTGTACTTAGACCTTTATCGTGTATCATATATGTCATTGGTGCTCCTGTTCTCGTTCTCTTCTTTTTCTGATCAGCATCGAATGCTCGCCATTCTGGCCCGTGATCAATCCATTTCTCGGATTTTATTAACCCACATTGTTCACATACCATGAGACCTCTATTTTCATCATAAGATATAATATTAGCACATTCTGAACAATATTTTGATGATAAACCATCATCATCATGTTTTTCTTCATGTAAAGTCTTAACTTCTTTCCAACTTGAAATATTTTACACCTTTTTTTTGTAAACTATTTCTTATTTCGAAAATTTTGAAAGATTGTTATTACACTTTCACATAAAGATTGCTTTTCGGGTTAAATTCTTGATCGGGGATGGTTTTAATCGATATAAAAGGTAAAGAGAGAGGCCCAAATATTTCTTTAATATATCCAATTTTCTCGTATTTTTCATTATAAACAGGTTTTCTGAAAACTCTTTCGTCTCGGCTTCTATTCCAACTCGTAGTCCTAAAAATTCGATTTTTTTTAGACTCTCCTAAATAATATAAGTTTAGTTTAACCCAACCTTTCAAAATATTACCATACCAAGTTGCTAAGTAATGAATAGTTGATTGATTGTTTATATTTAAATATGATGGTTTTTTTCATCAATTTTTTTTTAACAATAATGTCGTTGTAGCTGATATATCGTTTTACAACCACATTCTTCGTATGGTTTTTCTAAGAAATTTGTATTTTGATTTAATACAAAATTTTTAAGGAGTTTAATCATATTTTCGTTACAGTTTCTTTTTAAGCAATTATGAATCCCGCGTTTTGTTCCTGCTCCTGAAGGATCAGAAATAATTCTCACGCTTTTAAGGTTATCTTGAATTATCGATTTTTTTAGACATTTTATGAGAGAGTAGAACCAAGGAGGTCTATACCTATTTTGAAACCACAGATATTCCGTAAAGCTTCCTTTTTGAATATTTAAGGGATTAATGGATATAGTATTCAATTTTAAATTAACTAAAGTTTTTATTGATTCTACGCAATCGTCTATCGCACTTATTTCGTTGAGAAAAGGTGGTTTAAATAATAAATAAGCTTTGACTCCTATACTATGTTCTTTACAAAGTTGGAGCGTATTTAGAAATTCATTATATAAAAGCCCTTTATTAATATAGTTATTTCTGATATAATCATTAATAGTTTCAAGACCAATTCCAACTTCAATATATTTCTTTTTTAAGGAATCACTCAATTCTTCAAGTTTCTCAGACGAGACATATTCAATCCGCGATTCAATTACAACTTCTTTTATTTTTTTAATTTTTGCTATTTTGTTGTATATATAAGAGCGAACATTTTGAGCAATTTCGTTCTCGTCAAGGAAACTTCCTGAGTTAAATAATTTTAACACAAAATTGTACTTATCATTTTCAATCTCATCTAATTTGTTTTGGAGTGCATAATTAAATTGACTTTTAATTTGATTAGGTTTAACTTCGTTAATATTAGCGTCTTGTACGTATCCACACATTGAACAACCTCCTGTTTCACCTAGAGCCCAATTGCAACCACGAGTTCTTAAAATAATTGTAAACTCTTTTCCAATCTCGTTTAAAAGTCTATCTTTTTTTATCCAAAAACTTATTGGTTTTTCCAACTGTTCTTTTGTAAATTCTAATCTCTTTTTAAGCTTTTTCCTCCTAATACTTCTTATTCTATTAACTAGAGATTCATTATATTTAATGTTTCTATTACCTGCTCTCATAAATTCTTGCTATCCTCCCATTTTTAGAATTTTTCAAATAATTGGAGCCAATTATTAATTGACCAAGCCCTATAATACTCTTTTTCTTATTGTCTAAAATAATTATAAAATTAGAGGGCAACAAATCATTACTGTATTCAATTACTCCTGGACGAAATAAAGTATTTCC
>JBHLQY010000067.1:10995-12563 GCA_048883105.1 Candidatus Thorarchaeota archaeon
AAATTTTGAGGGAGTTTTTGTTGTGCTTTTTTGGCGATTTCAAGATACCCTCCTTCAAGATGGCAGATAATCGGAATAAGTCTATCGTATTTTTCTAATATCTTAACAAGCATATCCGCAGCAATGCTTACTTCTTCGTTATCCCAATCGCCAGTCACTGAGATATCATAAGAATTAACAGGATAGATATTTTCTAATTGTCTTGGAATTGCTCCTAGCGGAGATGTTAAAATAATCTCTTGAAAATTAGGGAAATCAGGAAATTTTCTTATAACTTTATAGAACTGTCGATGAGACTTAGATTCTGAATATGGTTTTTTTGAGGAACAGGGGAGTATTATAATTAACGTAGTTGATGGCTCTGGAATGAAATTTTTAATTGTTCTCTCTCTGAATATCTGAAAATCAGGACGAAAATAAGAAGAGGGTCCAAGACAATTTATTATTTTATTTTTTTGATTAATTGGGGTCTCGTATTTAATTATCTCGAAATATTCCTTATCTAATATTTTTAACATCGAAATAAGGTGAGTATCATCTAACGTAGATTTTTCGACAAATGCACGAAAATCTTCGGAATCTAAATATTGTTTTATTTTATTTAAACAAGTTCTTGCTATAATTAAGTTATGTAAGCAAAGTAAGATTTTCTTTTCTGAGGAATATTTATCTTCTGAGATTTCTTTAAGTCTTCCTCTACATACTCTGCAAGAACATGGTAAATATTTAATTTTATATATAGGTAGTAAAAATTCTATTGAATCATAAAAGTTTTCTGAAGATAAATACAATAAATAAGAACAATCGATTAAATCTATTCCTAAATATATAAGCATAGGATACATTTTAGGATTAATTCTTCCCGATGCAATTAAAACTAGGTTATTATCAAGCTCTTGTTTAAGTTGAACAATACTCTTAATTGTATTTCTATAATTATGTAAATTATCAAAAGTATCAGCTAAATTTAGAACTTTGATGTTTTCATTATTTTTAATTATTGGATAATATAAATTAATCAAATCCATATAATCAAAGATTTTTAAAGTTAAACCGAAATTAAGATCTGGATTATTTTTCAGTAGTTTTTCAGCAATTCTGAGATAAGATTCAATTTCTTTTATAGCAAAATCCCTATTAATAGTTGTAGTCGGAATATTAAACGGAATTATAGATATAACATTATTTTCCAGGATTATTTTCTTTTTTTCTACCAAAACTTCTTGAAATTTTTTCAGCATTCCTATGTGAGTGTAGAAAAACCATGAATTTCGAAAGTTTTCATGAAAAAAGTCTTTTTCTAGAAAATGATCTTTAAAAATTATAAACAAAAGATTATCCTCAAACTCCTCAATAAAATTTTTCTGGTTCATTAAGATTTTATTAATTGGAACAATAATATTCGGAGTTGAGATGTAATTTTTAGAATCTGTTGATAGATTAATCCTACCTATTCTTGAAAATCCTATTCTCTTCTTTAAGAGCTCAAAAAAACCTTTCATTTGTCAAATTCTTTAATTAGAAATTAGTATTAAATCAATAATCAGGAAACATTGTTGGTAAATCTT
>JBHLQY010000068.1:0-12481 GCA_048883105.1 Candidatus Thorarchaeota archaeon
GCGATCTTCTCCAGGTGCTTTCTTAGAATTTCTAAGACCTCTCATAATATTACCGGCCGTCCTCTTGAAAGTATCTAAAGGGATAAAATTTTCAATATTAATTGCTAAGAAGAAATGACCTACTTTAAGACGTTTTTGCCCTTTTTCAATAATTCCAATTGTATCTTTAAGATAAATTCCACTTGTTAATGCTGCGGACAAGATTTCTACTAAAGTAGCGTATCCATATCCCTTATGTCCTCCTGTATCCTCTCCTTTTCCCCCTAACGGTAATAAAGCGGCCATACCTTTTCCTAAATCATCCAATATTTTTTTTGGATCTGTTTCAGTTTTACCCTCATTAGTAATAATCACCCCATCGGGAACTGATTTATTTATCCTATTATAAACTTCTACTTTTCCTCTCTGAACAATTGAGGTTGCGCAATCTATGAGAAATGGAAATTTTTCATCTGTAGGAGCGCCAGCTGTTAAAGGATTAGTACCTAGCATTGGTTCAACACCGAAAGTTGGAGGAATTGAGGGTCTGGCATTAGTTACTGCTATACCAATCATTCCTTCTTTTATCGCCATTAAAGAATAATACCCAGCAATGCCAAAATGGGTGGAGTTTCTTACTGCTACTGCTCCAAGCCCGTATTTTTTTGCTTTTTCAATTGCCATCTTCATTGCTTTATAGGCAATAACATGCCCCATCCCACACCCTCCATCAATAAGAGTCGTTGTAGGACCATCCTTAATTATTTCTATTTCAGATTTTGTTTCGTAAATTCCCTCTTTAATTCGGTCATAATACATTTTACAGCGCTGAATTCCATGAGAATCAATACCCCTTAAATCTGAGGTGATTAGAACATCAGCTATAATATTAGCATCTTCTTTTGGTACGCCAAGCCCCTTAAAGACGTCTCTCATAAAATTCTCTAGAGTTTTTGCTTCAATATATTCAACTTCATTCGACATAATGAATCAATTAAAAGAATTTTTACATTATTTTAAGTTGGAATTTAATTCAATAATTATTAATTAATTCTATTTATTAGATATATTAGAAAATATCGTTTTTCTCTCAATTTCAATAAGTTTTTATTCCATTTCTTCTTAATTTGATATGGACCACTTGGGCAGGTCTGAAGTCCCATGCTGGACGGACCGCAAAATGCTCACAGCGGAAATGCCTGATTTAAGGTTTCATAAAATTTTCTTATCCAGTTTTATGTTCCGTCGAAGCATCGGCTGCATAGGTGGGTATCAGGGCAGTGTTTTTTGTAGGAAAAATATAAGCTCGTAATTATCAACCCGATAAGGCCCGGGAGGGAGCAGTCGTAAGTATAGGTGTTCACGCTTTGCAGTGCGGGTGTGGAGGGGCATATTACAAGGTTATAACAATTTTGATTGAAATCGAGAATCGGGTTTTTTTATATTCTTATTTTTTAAAAAAAATTTAAATTATTACATCATTGTAAATTAATTCATATGCTTTATTTGAAGTTAAATATATATAAAAATTAAAAAAGAGATTAAAAAAAAAATTTAGAGAAGAACAGTCGATTTTTATGGATTTTGAAAAACTAACTGAACTTATTATTGAATTAGAAGTTGATGACATTGCTGATGCTGTAAAAGAAGCTCTCGAGATAGATGGAAAAGATCCGTTTGAGGTATTAAACGCTTTAACGAAAGGAATGGATGAAGTTGGAAGACGATATGAAGAAAAAGAATATTATCTAACTGAACTCGTTCTTGCTGGAGAGACTATGAAGGAAGCGCTTAATATCTTACAACCAGTATTGGCTGCAGCAGATACATCTAGTGAAAAAACCAAGATTATTTTAGCAACAGTTAAAGGAGATAATCATGATATTGGAAAAAATATCCTTGGTTCGTTGCTTTTAAGTTCTGGTTTTGAATTACACGATCTAGGAATGGATGTGGATTCTGAGATTATCGTGAATAAAGTAAAAGAAACTGGAGCTAAAATAGTGGCTTTAAGTTCCCTTTTAACCATGACTGTAGAAGAAATTAAAGTTGTCCACGAAGCTTTACAGATAGCGGGGCTTCGAGATAAAGTTAAAATGATTGTTGGAGGTGCACCATTAAACATGGAACTTGCTAAAAAACTAGGCGCTGACGATTTTTCTGATGACGCTGTTGATGGAGTTAAACACATTAAAGAATTGGCAGGAATATAATTTTTTTATTTAAAAACATTTATAAAAACATTAAAATCGAGGGAAAATAAAAATGGATTTTGAAAGAATAACCGAACTTGTAATTGAGCTCGAGATTGATGATATTGCGGATGCAATAAAAGAAGCTCTCGAAGAAGACGGAAAAGATCCTTATGATGTTTTAAATGCTTTAACTGAAGGAATGGATGAGGTGGGACGCCGATACGAAGCAGAAGAATATTATTTAACTGAATTAGTATTAGCAGGAGAAACCATGAAAGAAGCGTTTAAAATAATAAGGCCCGCTATGGCTGCTTCTGATAAATCGATAAAAAAAGTGAAAGTAATAATTGCCACAGTTAGAGGGGATAATCACGATATTGGAAAAAATCTTCTTGGAACATTGCTATTAAGTTCTGGATTTGAAGTGATAGATTTAGGTATGGACATTAAGGCAGAAACTATCGTAGAAGAAGTAAAGAAAACTGGAGCTACAATAATAGGATTAAGTTCTCTTTTAACTATGACAGTGGATCAGATTACAGCCGTCCATGAAGCGCTAAAAGCTGCGGGACTTAGGGATAAAGTGAAATTAATTGTTGGTGGCGCACCCTTAAACATGGAACTTGCAAAAAGATTAGGTGCTGATGATTTTGCCGACGATGCTGTTGATGGTGTTAGGCATATTAAAGAATTAGCAGAATCATAAACTTTCTGAAAATATAATCAAAACAAATCAAAATAATAATATATTTATATTATCTCTAAAAAAAGAGTTAAGGTATATATGAATTGTAGAGAAAGAGTACTTACAACGTTAAATTTAGAAGAACCTGACTGTGTGCCTTGTCACACAATAATAATTGATGCTAATAATGTCGATGAGATTCTGGGAAAACCACAAATAACCGATTTCGATACTGTTGAGAGAGTAATGCGGGACAATCCTGACGGATGGGTTGAGGAATTAAGTAATTTGGTTGAAAGTGTTGAAACATCTGTATTTTCCCGATGTGTCGAGGCCGCTACTAAGATAGGTCTTGATGCTATGCAGGTAGGAATTATCCCATTTTACTTTTTTGACAATCCTAATGAAGAAAGACTTTTAATGAAAGATATCTTTGGAAGAGTTTGGGAAGCTAGAGACAACGAAGGAAATTTTAATCCTTATTATTTGTATGGTACGCTTACAATTGATAAATGGGAAGAGATCAAAGAAAATATTGAAGGACCATTGACTGAGAAATACAAAAAAATGGCAAAAAAATTTTTTCGCCGCATAAATAAAAAACATAAGGATAACATTTTTGTTTTAGTTACAAATGATTATCTAGGAACATTTGAGAGTACTTCCCAAGGAATGGGAATGACCTATTATTCAAAGATGCTCCACAAAAATCCGAAATTTCTCAAAGAAGTACATGCGGTTTTTGCCACATTTACAAAAGATCTTTATATGAGTTATATGGATGCTGGAGCGGAAGTTTTCATAGAATCCGGCGATCTTGCATATCATACAGGACCTATGATGAATCCAAAAAAATACGATGAACTTTTATTACCTGCCTATAAAATTATCACAGACGCTGTACATGAGAGAGGCGGGAAAATAGTGCTTCATACAGATGGGCAAATCACTCCGTTATTAGATTTTATTGTTAACTGTGGATTTGATGGTTTACATAGCCTTGAACCCACAGCTGGCGTTGATTTAGCGCTAGTCAAGAAAAAAGTAGGTAATAAATTATGTCTTATGGGCAACATAGATGTGGCTCACGATCTCGTATATGGTACTAAAGAAGAAGTATTTAATTCAGTGAAATATGCCATTAAGACTGCTGGTCCCGGTGGAGGTTTTATAGTTTCCGCCGCAAATATGCATCCAGCAGTTAAAGTTCCAAATTTAAAATGGATGGTTGAAGCAACTAAAAAATATGGAGTATATCCTCTTAAATTTTAGTTTCAGTTGTCTTTTTTTTCTATATAAAGAGTATAACGACATACATCTGTTTTATCTTTTAAAATACATTCATGAATATCTCCTTTGTATCTAAATCGAGGGTCTAATTCATTCAATAAACCAATGGTATATGGAGAACAAATGCTTTTTTGAACGAGTTCGGCTGTATCTGGAGCATAGATACCTCCAACAGGACAAAATTTTCGACTATATTTAATTGCAACTTCATATTTATTATCGCTTATTTTAATAATTTTAGACTTAGCCCCTAATACTTTATAACATTGTTTTAAGCCATTTTCAATGTTTTTTAATCCCCTTGATTTATATATTTTTCCTAATTTTGCACCTAACGTAGAACTTATTGTTTTGGGTAAATTTTCACCACCCACACTTATCATTTCTTTAATATAAGCTTGTAAAAACTTCATTGCATCCAATGACATACACATCACCTAACTACTTTATTTATATCCCATAAAGATAGTAGAAACACTTTTTGGAAGGATTATCTTTTATAATCCCCTAAGTTCTTAAATAAACTCTTCAAATTTATTTTATGTATTATAGTTATTAATAGTTATTTATTTTGAATAATTTTGTTCCTTTAGATCATACAAAAAGGTTTACTTCTCAATTAAATTTTATAAAAATGTCAAAAATTAACACTTTTATAAATTTAAGATTTGAAGAGTAGGCTGATATTAAATTTGATTTTTTAAGGTGAACCTCAAAAGAAGATCTTTATCTTCTTCAGCATAGTCAATTCCTATCCTCTTATTGATAATAATATCTTCATTGTTAATATATTCCCCTTGAGCAACAAATAATTTCGATTCTGGAGCACATGAATCTTTACCGTTAAATTTTGTTTTTGTGATATTTAAAGCCATACAAAGCTTACTCGGACCATCTGTTAAATTTTTATAACTCTTTCCAATTCTTACATTACGATTTTCTTTCATTAAATCAATTCCACTTATAGGGAAAATTTTTCGTATAAAAACTCCGCAAGGCATTCCTTCAGGTTCAGTTATTACATTTAGGCAAAAATACATTCCATAAATATAGTAAACATATAAAGTGCCTGGCTTTTCGTACATAATTTTAGTTTTTTCAGTTTTTTTATAATTATAACAATGACTAGCTTTATCATAGGGACCAAGATACGCTTCGTCCTCTATGATTTTACCTACCATCGTCCCTTTATTTGTTTTTCTGACTAAGTATTTACCTAAGAGATCCTTTGCAACAATTTTAGTATCTCTAGAAAAAAATTCTCTTCTTAATCGTATTAAGGTCTTCAAAATTTATTCCCTAAATGGTTCTTTTGATATTAAATAACTATTATTAGGAAGAAAAAAGTGTTATTTTTACTTCTAAATCGTTTCCAAGTTAATTATTCCTTATCAAAAATCTGATAGATATTTTTATCTATTATCCATTTGTCAACTAAAAGTGTTTGGAAATTTTCTTTATTACTTATATCATACTTATTATGAATCGTACTTTTTGGAATCCAAAACTCATTACCGGTATCTAAGGAGATTAATAATGCCTTAAGACTTTCAACCTTGATCTTTGCGTTAATTTCCATTATTTCTTTTGATACCTCGTATTCTGTAGTTTCTACGACTTGAAGACCATCTTTAGCTTTTATGTGCTCTGAAAATACGCCATAATCACCTTCAACTGTTTTTTCTCTTCGATCTTTCGTTTCAAAATTACCAGATGTTGCAAATTCTATTTTTTCATCTAAAATATGTTCGAGTAATTTTATTAAGAAATTAGTGTTTGGAAATTTTAGCTTTTTTTTATAATTACCGATCTTGAATTTCAAAACTTCACGTGCCTCGCTTTCCCATCCAACATAAATTTCTGTTTTTTCGTCTTTAAAAACGTGATAACCTCTCCAATTTTGACTCCGCCTATTTAATACTTCTAAAATACATATAATTTCCTCTAATGAGAGTCTAATAGTCTTTCCTTCGTTTTTAGAAGGTTTTTCCCAGGTTCCATCTTCCTTTCTATTAATACATGTTAAGAAAATATGTGGCACCAATTTTGCTGGAGAATTTATAATAATTCCACTTTTTTGCCCAAAGAAACTTTTTGTATGAAAATCAGCCATCCCAATCAATACTTATAATTTAAAATGAAATTATGCTTATTTTTCTAATAAACATATATTCGCCTAATGATTTAAATTCAATTATTAAAAATGAATTACATCAATTCAATTTCTACTAATACGGATTCTGGAATCTGAATTTTCATAATAAGATGCATACTTTTTTCATCTGTAATAATTTCGAAAAGGCGTTTATGAATTCTCATTTCATATTTAGCCCACGTAGCAGTCCCTTGACCAGAAGGAGCTTTTAAAACAGGGACTCTGAGACGTTTTGTAGGAAGAGGTATTGGCCCGTATTTTTTTATCCCAGTCTTCTTACATACATTTTCGAGCTGTTCGCAAACGGACTTTAAGGCTTCTAAGTCTGTTGACGATAAACGTATCCGAGCTTTTTGTATTTTTAAATCACCAATGAAAACTTTTTAAAATTTACGGGGCATTTTACATACTTTAATTAATAATCGTAATAACCAAAATTATTGCTATTAAATAAATTTTCGTATCTAATCATCAAAAAGGTATTTGAACAAATTTAAGAAAATCCCAATAGAAATCTATTTCCTAAATTTACATTCTCTAAATATTTTTGAGCAACTTCTAAGCACTTTTCAGCTTGTTTTCTTGGAGTTATTGGCAGATCCCTCATCTGATAATCTCCGTGGAAAATTAATAGACTATAGGGAATTTTAGGATTTATTTCACTAATGAATTTCGCAATTTGTTCAACTTCTTCATGATTTGTGTATCCCGGTACCATCAAAGTACAAGCACTCATCTCTGGCATGTCCTCTTTTCTGGTGCTATAATAATTTTCTGCCAAATACTTAAAATTATCTAAAGTCCTTATATTGCTCACACCGCATAATGCAAGGTTAAGTTTTTCGTTAAAGCTTTTCAAATCAAATTTAATATTTCCACCACTTTTTAGTGCAATTTTCATACATTTATCAACTAATTCTCGGTTTCCACTTCCATTCCATTCCCAACATATACGCATAATTCTTTTTGGATCTTGATTTTTAATTTTTTCAATAATAAGCTCTGCTAAATTTATTGAAAAAGGTAGTTGGGACTCTGGAGTTCCTCCAAAATAGCATAAGCAAGTAATTTTTTCGTCTTTTACGATTTGGTTTGCTAAAAATTCAGCTTCAAATAAGTGCTTCTTTGAAAAATATTTATGGGAAGAGTTTTGGCAAAATAAACAATCAAAAGTGCAGCCGTATAAAAATGCAGCATAACTATATGTTCCATATTCAGGACCTTCATGATTTGAATATTCAGGATAGCCACTTGAAGTACCTGCTGGACAAAACCATGAATTGCAACAGTTAGTTGGATTCGCATCTATATATCCGTGAATATATCCTTTTGCTTTTGAGGGGTATGGTAATTCCCCATTCTCTTTTTTCTGGATATTTCTTAACCCACAGTAACTTATATCATTATCAGAAAGTATGCACTCGTTAATACAATAATTGCATTTTAACTTAATACTCGACCCTTCTGCTTTAGGTGGTTTTTCAGGTAGTTCTACAAGTTTTCGAACTCCGCTATGCACAGAAAAAATATGTGGTTTAATAATTTCCCAATCTTCATTCAGAATACACTCTCTACAAACTTGTAGAACCTCTGAAATTAATCGATCTTTTTTTCCGCAAAATTTGCATGTTCCCATTTCTTATCGTTTTTTCTTTAATAATAAATAAGTTTGGCCCGCCTTCTGATTCTGTTTCTTTTTAACTAAAAATCCTTCGAATCCATTATTAACAAAAGAACTATTATAAAGATCCAGTTCTTCTTCGTTTTCAGGATAAAATTCTATTATTACTCGACCACTTCCTTTCAGAATTTTATTCAAATATTTTGCTGTATTATTAACAACCTTCCTTTTTTCCCTACCATATTTTTCGTGGGTAATAAAGTTGTAAGTTGAAATTGAAATAATATGATGAATTGAATTGAATTTTAAAGGTAAATAATTAATGTCAGCAAGGATTAATTCCAAATTACTATTTTCGATAATTTTTTTCTTTTGATTTGCGATTGTAAGCATATCACTCAAAATATCCACCCCGATTACTCTAAAACCATTTTCAATTAAAGCTTCTGACGAAAATCCTGTTCCACAGCCCAAGTCTAAAATTATATATTGTATATTTCTACGAATACTGTTATTTTCTTTTCCTAATTTTGTATCGAAAAGATATTGAATACATTTTAAAGTGGTCCTTTTCTGATTTCGTTCCATCCACTTTTGACGATCGTATTCTTCAGCTTTAGAACCTATATAATCAGATGGAAATTGAGGAATTTTTCGTCCCATTAACACTCTCATTTATACACAAAAAATTATTAATATAATAAGCTTCAATATATAATAGTAAGATTTAATTTTAAAATAATTATTTCAATCCTATAGAAAATATTGTATATATCCAGGGGATAAATATGTCTGAAAAAAAAACGATTCTAATTGTAGATGATGAGCCAGATATTGTTAATCTGACCGAAAAGTTTCTTAAATTAGGAAATTTTGAAACAATTACGAGTGGGAATGGGCGAGATGCTTTAGAAATAATTGAAGAAAGATACGAAGAAATTGCCCTCGTTTTATTGGACATTATGATGCCAGGAACGTCTGGTTATTCTGTACTTAAAACGATTAAAGAGAATGAGAAATTTAAACATATTTTAGTAGTTTTATTTACAGTTAAAAGTTTCAATGAAGATATACAAAAAGGAAAGAAATTAGGTGCTGATGGATACTTAACTAAGCCATTTAGTGGAAAAGAACTATTGAAGTATGTACAAGAAAAGTTAGCAACCTAAGATCTTAAGGCATAAAAATATCTTTCAATACAAACCAATAAATAAAGAAGCCAATTAACAATATTACCAGCGTTTTTCTTATCATATGAGCTAAATGAAAAGTTTTTGGTCTTCTTCCTTTTCGAGTCAATAATTTTGAAAATAAATTATAATCATGTGGCTCTTTTTGATACCAATAGGCTGTTGATGACCAATCATCTTTTCGATGATTATCGTGACCATGTTCAATAGTTACTATAATTGCTTTATTAAAGTAAATTGGATCCTCAACATGGTACCGATAATAAGAAATTTTTCCCCACCAATTAATTCCACCTTGTAGTATTGTACCATGATAAGGGGCAGAATACTTTTTCCTTTGAGACCATGCCTGGTTAACGTAATCTTCTGTTCCTGTACCAATTAATGTTGGAATCCCTTTATCAATATCTTCATCAATAAATATCATATCGTCACCTTCACCTGGCCAATTGGGATACCACGGCATAAAAGTTTTATTATCAATGTCTAAATGGCATCCTACGTAATGACCTTTTCCCTTTGCCTCAAGGATTTTATAATTATACTCCAATGGTTCCGTGTTTTTTCCTAAAAACATAAATTTTTTTGGTCTTAATGGAGTAAATCTTTCCCCTGTCTCAGTATCTCTCTTCTTAACTTTTGGTGGATTTTCTCTATGCCATTGAGCGTGAAATCTGCCAAAAATTTCTTCCTTTTCAAATCCATCTTCATATAAATCGTAATCAATATAATAATATAATTTAAATTTTGTTGGATTATCGTTTTCAAGAGTAATTTTAAATCCAGATGAGAATGGCATCGGCCACCAACTATTAAAACCCTTCCCGCCTCTAGGGCTCATTTGAAGTGGCAAAGAAACAAAATTTTTATGTTTTGCGTGTCCCAAGCCAAAGAAATCGCCAAGTGGAACTTCAACGCTCGGTTTATCTTCAGATTCTCCATCCCAATACATTCTCAAGATTGCATTTCGTAGTGAATGCCTTGAATGACAAAAATATGTGCACCAAATATGTTTTATACAACCAGCACCTTTTATATCTCCTAATGTTGCTATTTCACCAGATTTAACTATAATCCAATCAACATTAACCCATGTTTTATCATGACTTGAAATTCTCCTTCTTTTTACTGAATCTGGTCTAAGCTTCGCGATATCATTAAAACTTGATCTTTCTAATTTCATAATTATATTTACATCTTTAAACTATTAAAAAATTCAGTTAAAATTATTATAAGTTAAAACAAACTATTATATTATTATGAAAAAAATTGTGGTCTTCGCACCCCATCCTGATGATGAATTGGCTGGCGCTGGAGGGAGTATGCTAAAATGGAAAGAAGAAGGGCATGATGTTCATATTATTTATATTACCGACGGAAGAGCAGCATATAGATATGAAAGAGAACAGGGACGATTGTTCGAGTCTGAAGAAACTATGAATACAACTGAGGATGAACTGGCAGAAATCAGGATGAAAGAAATTGACGAGGTAACAGAGTTTTTAGGATTCCCAAAGGAAAATATTCATAAATTTAAGATCCCGGACCAAGATGCGAAAAACCACATCAGAGAAGGAATCGAATTAAGTAAGAATATTATAAAAGATGCTGATCGGATAGTCTTACCAAGTAATAATAATTCACACACGGATCACCAAGCTACCTATGAAATCGCAGTAGGAGCTGCTAAAGAGCTGAATTTGAAGGATATTGAATTTTATGGATATGCTATTTATGTAGCTCATAAGGAACCAAGAGAAAAAGTAGTTAAAATAAGAATCAAGAATTATAGAGATAAGGTTTTTGAAGCGATGTCTAAATATAAATCCCAATTAGCCATATCAGTTGTGAAAATCTATTTTGACACTATAAAAAGAAAATTAGTCGAATTTTTTGGTAAATACAGTTTATCAGATATCGGAAAATATTATAATTTTTAACCATTAAAAATAGCAAAATAGATAAAAGAATCTTAATTTAATAAATCAATTAGAGTAAAGAGTAGAAGCTTATGACATCACAAGAAAGAACTAATATAGTAGTTATAGGAATGGGATACGTAGGAATTCCAATGGCAGCTTTACTAGCTGATGTGGATGATTTTGATGTTAGGGGTATTCAAAGAAGGTCTCAAAGGTCTGGCTGGAAAATAGATTGGCTAAATGCGGGAAAAAATCCATTTGAAGGAGAAGAGCCCGGATTAGATGAATTGATTGCTCGAGTTGTAGAAAAGGGAAAATTTAAAGTAACAGATAAATACGATTATGTAGATAATGCAGATTTTATTTTGATTGATGTTCAAACCCCCGTTGATGACCATAGAATCCCAAGATACGAATCCTTAAAAGATGTATCAAAATTAGTAGCACCACGTCTTAAAAAGGGAGCCACTGTAATTATTGAATCCACGGTCGCCCCAGGAACAACAAATAACATCGTTCAGCCAATATTAGAAGAAGGTAGTGGAAAGAAGAGAGGAGAAGACTTCTATTTAGTTTTCTCATTTGAACGTGTTATGCCTGGAAAATTAATCGAATATATTACAGAGTTTCCAAGAGTAATTGGTGGAGGATGTGAAGAAGCTAATAAAAAAGCTAAATTTTTATATAGCAAAGTTGTTAAAAAAGAACTTCAAGTAACTGATACTTTAACTGCAGAATTAACAAAATGTATTGAAAATACATATAGAGATGTTAATATTGCGTTTGCTAACGAAATGGCACTTTTATGTGAAGATTTCAATAGAAATATCTTTGAAATTATTGAATTAGTTAATCACAGACACGATAGAATGATGCACTACCCCGGTTCAGGAGTCGGAGGGCATTGCTTAACTAAAGATCCTCATTTATTAGTTTATGGACATCACACTTACACTAATCATAAATACAATTCAGATATGTTGTTAAAAGCACGAGAATTGAACGAGTTCATGCCTGATCATATGATTGAATTAATGGAGGATGCTCTAAAGGAAGCAAACAAACACGATAATTTAAAAATTGCTCTCTTAGGGGTATCTTATAAAGCTGATACAGATGACACCAGAAATACTCCAACTGAAAGGATTGTCTGGACTTTAAAAAATCGTTATCATTCACATAATATTCAATATATTGCTCATGATCCATATGTTAAAGAGAGAGATTATAAAGAAACTGCTCTTACGGATAATCTTGATGAGGCGATTTCAAACGCAGATGTTTTAATTTTTGCCACTAATCATAAACAATATTATAACATAGATCTTGACCATATGAAAAATAAAGTGAAAAAAGAAAAACCAATTATAATTGACGGTCGCAATATATTTAATAAAAAAGCTGTTGAAGAAAAAGGATTTATATACCGAAAGATCGGAGAAGG
>JBHLQY010000069.1:0-12422 GCA_048883105.1 Candidatus Thorarchaeota archaeon
AACAAGCATCGCAAAATGGTTTAAAGAGAACAGGAAAAGATCCAAAAGGTTTAGCTGCGGCATGTATTTATATAGCATCTAAAGACGGTGCTATGCGTAAAACCCAATCAAGGGTCGCGGAAATCGCAAAAATAACAGAAGTAACACTTCGTAGTAGAGCAAAACAAATTAGAGAAAAGCTAACATAAAATATTTATTCTCTATTTTTATTTTTAAATTATCTATACTTAGTTAATCTTCTTCTTGTTTCTGAAGCTCCAACGACCAATGGAGCCCAAGCGCACCAAAAACTAAGCCACTCATCAAATAAAAGCAAACAACTCCAATAAAAAATAACCAAATAATACTAATGTAAAAGGGCCCAAGGCTAGAACTAAAAATTATATGTTGGAATGTTCTTAATTTACCACCGATGTTAATGTCAGTTCGATTTAAAAAAGTTATATAACCCAATTTAACGTAAGAAAAAATTAGAATTAAAACCCCCAGCATAAGCATATTTTTAGCTCTGAGTTTATTATCTACAATTTTTTTCGAAGAAATTTTCAAAAAAAGAATTCCAACTATTAAAAAGAAAATAATGGATATTATGATAAAAATAAATAATAGAGTTCCCAATAGTGGAACGATAGTTGAATTGAAAATAAATTCCTGAAAAAGCATTTTCTTACCATACAAATTAATTGTTGTATTCATTAATAGATAAATATTAAATAACTCTATAGCTGAGAGAGTTATAAAAAGAATACCAAAAATTACAAGAACTTTCCTATATCCTTCTTCTAACCATACCATATTTTTTTACCACTTTTTTTTCTGAAATTAAAAATAAAATTAATAATTATAATTTGATCGATTTCTTATAAAAATTCTTATAGAAATTTTACTTTTATTGCAATTGAAATTATAATAATTTATGAGAAAAAAATTTTTAAAAAGGCTTATTTTGTGAAAAAATTAAAAAGAGAAAATTCAAATAACGAATGCCCTCACACAAATATTAAAAGGGAGGGGCGATTTTTTGTTTGTAAAGATTGTGGTTTAATTTTAGATGAAACTATTGAATTTGAAACGTTTATTAATAGTCAATATAAAGAATCGCAACAAGATTACGAAAGAAGTATTAGAATAAAGGATTCAAAAGCCCTACAACATCCAACGATCAAACAACAATATAACCGAATTTCTACTCTCGAAAAGTGGTATAGAGACTACGAAACAAGTTTTACAGAACAACGAAAAACGATTGAATTATTGAAGAATTATGGATTTAATATCGATCAAGTAAAATTTCAAGCAATAAAAAAAAGATATCTTAAATTTAATAGAAAACACCGAAGAACATACCAAAACATGGTAATTATTTTTCTTGCAATCATATGGATGGAAATTAAAGAAACTACTAATGTCCGTGTAGAACGATATATAGAAGTTTGCAACGAGTTAGGACATAAAATTAATAAAAAAATGCTTAACAACGCGATGCTAAAAGTAAAAAAGACTGAGAAAATGTGGAAAAAATTAAAGACTAAAGCAGATATAGAAAAAGAAATAAAAGAAAAAATAAAAATCCTATTTCAAAAAAATTTAAATAACATTTCTTATGACAAAGTTAGATACTATATGCCTGATAAAGCTGAATATGATAAATTGAAGATTGATATGCAATTACTAGCTGATAACTTGCTTAAAAAGATCTCTTACGAAGAATTAAAAAATTTAAATTATAAAGCATTTACAGCTGGATTAATTTATTACATAGGACAAACTTTAGAAAAGGATAAACGGAAAATATTTACGCAAAGTCTTATTGAAGAGTCAACAAGTTTTTCAACAACTACAATAAGAAAAAAATTTCACATTTTAAAAGATATCTTAGGCGTTCCAGAAAGCCAAAATCATTTAGTAATAAATTAACTCGTATTTCTTATAAAATATAATGATTAAATTGGAAAATAAATCATTATAAAGATTTAATACATTTAATAATTATTATTAGGTTTTTTTGAGTATATTAAAAAAACAAAATGTCTCTAGCAAATTATTATAATAAACCGATAGATGAGTTATTAGCAAAATTTAATTCTGATTCTGAAAATGGACTGCAAACTTTTGAATTAGAAAGTCGTTACAGTGAATATGGATATAATGAACTCCCAAAAATTAAAAAATCTATATGGAGAGTATATTTAGCTCCAATATTTAATTTTTTAATAGTAATTTTAATAATCACTGGAGTCGTTGTTATCATTCTTGGAAGTCCTGAAAGCACAATAATCACTTTTACTGTTGTTGGTATGAACTCATTTACCGCAATAGTGCAACAATTCAGAGCGCAAAAAGCTTTAGAATCTCTAAGGCAAATTTCAGCTTTAAAAGCAACTGTAATAAGAGATAGAAAAAAGTTTGGGCAAGAAATACCAACTAGAGAACTTTTACCTGGAGATATTGTAATTTTAAATCAAGGCGCAAAAATTCCTGCAGACGGGCGAATTCTAGAATCTATGAATCTAACCGTTGATGAAGCTCCTTTAACGGGTGAAAGTGAACCAGAAGAAAAAAATAATATGATTATTGAAAAACAAAATGTTCCTATTCAAGAGCAAAGCAATATGGTTTTCATGGGTACATATGTTTATACTGGGAGAGCCAAAATTTTAATAACAGGAACAGGCATTAATACAGAAATAGGAAAAATTTCAAACCAGCTAAATGAGATGGGAAGCATTGAGGATATCCCCTTGACTCACAAATTAAACAGATTAGGATATATCTTAGGGACAGTTGTTATTATTAACCTCATTATTCTCATTGCATATAAATTCTCGATTTTAATCATAAATGACCAATTTTATGGGGACTTTATTAGTGATGCTTTAGTAAGTGCAATCCTAAGAGCCATGAACATCATGCCTATTAATTTACCAATTTTAACCACTCTCGTTCTCGTTACAGGTGTTCTAAATATGGCGCAAAATGGAGTAATTATTAAAAATCTATCTGCAATTGAATCCTTAGGGCGTGTATCTGTAATATGCTCAGATAAAACGGGAACCATCACTAGAAATGAAATGACTGTTGAAAAATTTTGGATCAATAATAATGAGTTTGAAGTTACTGGCTCAGGTTACGAAGCTAAAGGTGAGATCTTAAAAGAAATGAATCCAATAAGTTTGAATAATAATCCAACCTTTGAAATATTTATTAAATCTATTGTTATAAACAATAACGCTAATCTTATATTTGAAGATGTAAAAGTTAAAGTTGGAGAAACAAGAGAAAAACCAGTTAGAAGAGCTTTAGGATCTCCAACGGAAGCCGCTTTATTAGTTCTAGCAGAAAAGGCTGGTTATATCCCACAAGACATTAAAAATAAATATGAAATAATGCATGAATATTCTTTTAGCTCTGAATTAAAAAGAATGACAACAGTATGTAATGTATTTGAAGAAAAATATGAAATCTTTTCTTTTTCTAAAGGAGCTCCAGAAAGAATTTTAAAGATATCCTCTGAAATTGAGATAAATGGCAAAATTGAGCCATTTAATGACAAAATGAAGGGAGAAATTTCAAGTCTAATACAAGATCGTGCTAATCAAGGATTTAGAACATTGGCCATTGGTTATAGAAAATTGGAAGAATTTGAGAAGCCAAAGAGAGAGAAAATTGAAGAGAACTTAATATTCTTAGGTTTTGTCTCTATTATGGATCCACCTCGAATTGGCGTTAAAGAAGCCGTTGATGAATGTCAATTTGCGGATATTAAAGTTATTATGATAACAGGCGATCATCCTGCTACAGCTAAAACTATTGCTGCAGAAATGGGAATTTTTAAAGAAGGAGATAAAGTAATTGAAGGGAAGGAAATTAAAAACCTTAGCCCCGATGAGTTTTATAAAGTATCTGTATTTGCAAGAGTTGCTCCTGCCGATAAGGAAGTAATTATTGAAAAATACCAAGCTCAAGATAGAGTTGTAGCAATGACGGGAGATGGTATAAACGATTCTCTTGCCTTAAAAATGGCGAATTCAGGAGTAGCTATGGGCATAACAGGTACGGATGTAGCCAAAGAAACGGCAGATATGGTAATCTCGGACGATAATTTCACTTCAATCGAGCAAGGCGTTAAAATCGGGAGAGGACTCTTTTCCAAAATTAGAACGATAATTTATTTCTTTATATGTCTAAATATTATGGAAGCTGTGATATTTTTTGGGTACGAATTTATACCTACTTTTGAGTTATTCAGTTCAGAATGGCAACATATCTATATTTTTGGAGTGGTTCATTCCCTCCCATCTCTAGCTTTAGTCATAGACAAGCATCCAAGAGATATTATGCAAGAACCTCCAAGAGATGAAGAAGAAATATTAAACAAAAATATGTGGAAAATGTTATTATTACAAGCTTTTCTAATGGGGATAGGATTAATTATAGCAATTCAATTTACTCTTTGGGGTGTTATCCAATTAAACGGATGGAATTCAAACGAATATTTTTTACTTAGTTATATTCCAAAAGGCACTTCAGATAAGGAGCTAGTGGCTATGAAAGCAAGAACAATGTTCATAACTACGCTATATATTGTTGAAACAATGTTCATATGGACTTTTAGAAGACCTAACCAGTCAGCTGTTAAGAGTGTTAAGGAAGAAGATTTTGGTATTACTTTATTTATAATTTGTATAATTACATTATCTCTACATATTTTGGTTGTATGTTTCTCCTATCACTTTAATAACTTTGTAAATAATACTATTCGTTTTAACTTTCAATTGAATTTCATGTTTTTGAGCGCTACAGATTGGTTACTTTGCATCTTATTTGCCACTCCTGGATTAATTGGAATTGAAATATTTAAATATTACGCCAGAAAAAAAGAAATAATTTTTTAATACTTTTTTTATAAAAATAGATTTTATTAAAAGAACAATTAAAAACAATTAATATTATTGTGTTATTATAAAAATTATATTTTTCAAAAATTTTAACATTAAATATAATTATTTTATCTTATAATGACAGTTAGGGAAGAAAGCCTCATAGAACAAAATTTTCATACCCTAGATCTAGAGGAGATCTATAAAAAAGTTAAAACTGATCCAAAAAACGGTATAAGCGTTGAAGAAGCCGAATTAAGATTACAGCAATATGGTCCGAATGAAATTCCTAAGGTTTCAAAAGGATTTATCAAAATTTATTTAGCGCCGTTATTTAATTGGTTGATTGTTATTTACCTCATTGGAGCTTTAATTCTATTCCTAGCTTGGTTCTTTGGAGAAGGCGGCAATATGACATTCATTATTTTAACATTAGGTATAGTTTTTTTTAATTGTTTAATTGCTATATTCCAACAGTATCGTGCAACTAAAAAACTGAAAGCTCTTCGAGAACTCACAGCTCCTACTTCAACAGTAATTAGAGGAGGAGAGACAAAAGAAATTCCCACTAAACACATTGTACTTGGAGATTTATTATTCTTAAAACAAGGAGATAAAATTCCGGCAGATGCGAGAATTATTCAATCTTCAAATTTAGAAGTTAATGAGGCCGCTTTAACTGGTGAAAGCGAATCTGTAATTAAATATCAAGAAGGCGACGCATTAGAAGGAGCAAATATACCTATAGGAGACCGCAAAAACATGATCTATTATGGAACATATATTACGACTGGAAATGGAACAGCAATTACAACAGCCACAGGTGGAAATACGGAAATAGGAAAAATTTCACGGGGCTTAGAAGAAGCTGGAACGAGTGAAATTCCTATAAGAAAAAAGATGAATAATTTTGGAAAATGGTTAGGATTATTAGTTATGCTATTTTGGTTTATAATTCTAATGTTAATATGGATTGGGAGCGGCTTTAAAAAGTTGGAAATAGTCAAAAGCCTTAACTCAGCCATGGATATTATGCCTATTAATATTCCACTCCTTGTTACCATTGTCTTATTAACTGGTGTTTTAGCTATGGCTCGTCATGGTGTAATTGTTCGAAATCTCGCATCAGTTGATAGTTTAGGGCGCGTAAGCGTAGTTTGTAGCGATAAAACAGGAACTTTAACAAAAAATCAAATGAGTATAGAATATATTTGGGTAAATAATTCAACATTTAGGGTCACAGGTCGTGGATATGATCCAGATGGAGATATTTTTTTAATGACCGATCCTAAGAATCTTGTTATAGTAACTCACATCGAGGATTTTCCTGAATTAAAACAATTACTAATTTCTGGCTTTTTAAATAATAACTCTGCTCTTGTTAAGAACGAGGTTAAGACATCAGGTAAAATTATTAATAAATGGAGTGTTATAGGTTCTCCCACCGAAGGAGCCCTAATGGTTTTATTTCAAAAAGGTATGGGGGATTACATTATTGAAGATTATGAACAGATTAAAGAATTTCCTTTTGATTCCTCTATAAAAAGGATGACTAAAGTTTTCAGAACAGATTCTAAGTATTATGCTTTTACTAAGGGCGCAAGCGAAATTTTGATTGATTTATGCTCAAGAATTCTTATTAATAACCGAGAAGAATCATTTACACCCAAATTAAAAGAGAAATTAGAATTAAAAATAAATGAATTTGCGAACAAGGGCTATCGAATATTAAGTTTATGTTATAAAAAAATGGACGAAATTCCTATTGACATTAATGAAAACAGGCAGTTATGTGAATCTGATTTAGTATATATTGGTTTTGTTACGATTTTGGATCCTCCACGAGAAGGGGTGAAAGAGTCAGTGGAGGAATGCCAAAATGCCGGTGTAAATGTTGTAATGATTACCGGCGATTCACCAATAACTGCAAAAGCTATTGCCTCACAAATAGCTATAGTGCAAGATGAAAATGATTATACTGTTGAGGGTTACCAAATTAAAGATATTGAACATGAAGATTTTAATCTTATTAAAGTATTTGCTAGGGTTGCACCTGCAGATAAACAAATAATCGTAGAGAGATATCAAGACAATAAAAGAGTTGTTGCAATGACTGGCGATGGAGTTAACGATGCTCTTGCATTAAATATGGCAGATGCGGGAGTGGCAATGGGCATACAAGGTACTGATGTTGCTAAAGAGGCCTCAGATATGGTAATTTCAGACGATTCTTTCAATTCGATTGTCAAGGGGATCCATCAAGGAAGGGGGATCTTTGCAAAAATTCGAGCAGTTGTTTTCTTTTATATATGTATAAATTTATTCGAAGGAATTGTTCAATTTATCTTAGCCGTAATCCTTGATTTACCATACTTTTTAAACGAAGAATTTTATTGGCAATGGATCTTTTTGTCAATAACGCTTCACACGTTTCCTGGTTTGCTCCTCACATTCGATACAATATCTAACGATGTAATGGAGGAGAAACCGCGCGATTCAGAGGAAATTTTGTCAAAGAATATAATATATCTAATGCTTGTCTTTGGAGCATTACTTGCTATATGTATGCTTATTGTATATTTTACAGTTATTTCTGGACTTTATCCTATAACTTATAGCAATACGCATTTTGGTGCGTTTAACGATGGATATCTTTATAGCTCAGAGACAACAGAAGAATTGACTCCTGGTATAGATTTACGTATTGCTAAAGCTCTTACTATGCTTATGGTTACATTATTTTTCTGCGAATCATTTTTAATTCTTCAAATCAGGCGACCAAATAAATCTTTAAGAAAAAGCCTTAGAGAAGATTGGAGTAATAGAATACTTTACTTGATTGGCTTATTATTCGGATTATTCTTAGCGCTAATGTACATTCCTGGAGTTCAAGTCTGGCTTGCAATGAACGGGATTAACTTCATGTTTATGTATCTATCGCTTTTAGATTGGATTGTGTGTTTTGGGATTTCACTGATATGTATTTTAAATTTTGAGCTTGCAAAATTTATCGCCAGAAAAAGAGGAATTGTTTTCTAATTTTCAAGTCTTGGAGTTGGAACTTGTATACTAAAACTGAACTTTAACTTGTTTATTACACTCCTCTTTTAGTCTTTTCGTAATAGAATTTTTTAATTTAACCTTTTTTTAATAAAAAAATGTTTTATTTGGAATATTTTCCTCAATAAATTAATTTTTAAAATATTTCGTATTCATATCAATATAAGAAAAAGTAATCAATAACAACTGTGATTATATGAGTAAATCAGTAGTGTCTATTGTTAAATACGAAAAACCCTTTGAATCTGTCAAAAAAGTTGTTGAACTTGCAAATGGTCTTGAAAATTTATCATCCAAGACTAAAGTATTTATTAAACCAAATATAGTCTATTGGAACCGACATTGTACTATCCCAAAGTGGGGTGTACTTACCACATCACGCGTGATGGAAGATGTCGTAGCATTACTTAAGGAAAAGGATATAGAAAATATAACTATTGGTGAAGGTATTGTTACAGAAGATCCAAAAGATAAAGAAACAGCTCTAGATGCCTGGGAACGACTCGGATATAATAAACTTATTGAGAGATATGGCGTCAAGGTTTATAATCTCTTTGATAGACCTTATGATAAGATTGATTTAAATACTGGCTTTAATGTTAATTTTAGTTCTGACGCACTTAATGCAGATTTTCTTATAGATCTTCCTACGCTGAAAACGCATGCTCAAGCTGTCGTTTCACTAGGAATAAAAAATCTCAAGGGATTAATTAATATCGCTTCTCGAAAAAAATTTCATAGTGCTGATCCAGTAAAAGATCTTAACTATAATGTTGCTCAACTTGCTAATAAAATACCTCCAAACTTAACAATTATAGATGGGATTTATACTCTTGAACGAGGACCTGCTATTGATGGAAAAAGTCATAAAAAAGATATCTTGGTTGCATCCACAGATATATTATCTGCTGATTTAGTTGGATCAAAATTGTTAGGTATTAATCCTTCTGAAGTACCTCATTTAGTTCAAGCAGCAAAAGATCGAAATAGACCCACAGATTTATCAGATGTTGATGTTGTTGGTGAAAAAATAGAAAATCTGGCATCTCATCACGAATGGGACTTTAAGTATAACGATGCCGGTGATTTACCACTCCCATTTATGAATGCAGGAATACAAGGAATAAAATATCATAAATACGACACTACTATGTGCACTTATTGCTCTGGATTGAATGGACTCCTTTTGACCGCCATTAAAATGTCTTATAGAGGTAAACCTTATGATAAGATCGAAGTCTTAACAGGAAAAATCATGAAGCCAACCCCAGGAAATAATAGAACAATACTTCTAGGTCAATGCCAATGCAACCTAAATAAAAATCATCAAGACATAAAAGAGCTGATCCCAATAAATGGATGTCCACCCTCGAGAGAAACTGTGCAAGAAGCTTTCCAAAGAGCGGGAATTCGGGTACCTAAAAGTTTTTTTAAAGGATTAGATCAAGCTCCCGGATGGTTAATGCAAAAATATAAGGGTAAACCTGAATATGATGAATCTTTTTTTCAAGTTAAATAATTTCAAAATTCACTTTTTTATTTAAAGCCTTTACAAAAGGCGTAAACATTTTTCCCTATAACATCGTGATTATAACCGCCCTCCAAGATAGCATATCGACGGCCTTTACAAAGTTTCTCTGAATATTCCTTCATTAATCGTCCTAATTCTATATAGTCTTCAGGATAAAGTAAGTGCCCCCAATCTTCAATTCCTTGGTCGAAACCTGCTGATGCGGCAAAAATATCAATATCTTTTAAATTTTGTAAATATTCTTTGACTTCTTTTATATAATTAGCGCTACTACTGGAATCTGGATTAAGAATTTTAGCCTTAAAACCATCATCTCTATTCTTTAATATATTTACATTACCATCTCCAAAATGCAAATCGAAATCTAAAATAAAAGCAGATCTAATTTTTTTTTCAGAGAATAGTTTTAATAAACTAATACTCATATTATTGAAGTAGCAAAATCCCCAGCAAGAATCTGCTGATGCATGGTGACCGGGAGGGCGTATAACTGCGAAGGTTGGATTACCATTATAAGCCTCTTCGGCCGCTATAATTGCGCCACCTGCGGCTAAAGATGCTAATTCATATAATAAGGGGCTTTCTTTTATGTGCTGATAATGCCTTTTACCATGGGCTCTTAAAATCTCTTCTTCTGTCGCTGGTTTTGGAGTGATAATTTCGAATTGATCTTTATCTTTATTATCTAAAATTATTTTCATAATGCCATCTAATCGTCCTGGCGAGGAAGCGGGATCCCACGCATATTCAGAATTATAATATTTCTCATGAAAAACAACTTTCATAATGAAAAAAATATAAAGTTCATATATAAATTATTGATTTTTTGAATGAATAAATTCATAGAAATCTTGTAAAAAATTAAGAAGAATTTAATTATTAGCATAATTAAATTACATTAAACCAATGATGAGAAATAAAAAGATAATTTTACTATATCTGTTTTTAATCATAACGCTTAATTTTGCGATATTACCTATAATCTTTGCTGATGATGATGATTATGATGTTGGTTTTGATGAAAACACAGTGATAGTCTGGAGATGCGAGACAGCTAAAGAATATTATCTTGAACAGTTTTATGCCATAGTTGAAGATTACGATTTCGAATATTTAGATATAGAAGAGGAAGATAAAATTAAATTTGAAATTCGATCTATAACCGAATATGATGACTATTACACTGTTTATTTTACATTTTTCGAAGGAAAAGATTTAGACGATTCTGATAATAAGGGGATATATAGCGAAACTATATCTAAAGATCCTGAAGATTTAATTGAATCTTGGTTATACGGAGAGGAATTTGAAACCTCAATTCTTTTCATATTAACTGATACTAAAGATTATCTAAAAGAATTGAATGAAAATATACCTCAGATATTTCAAATAGCTGCTTATGCCACATGTACTACTTTAGTATTGAATGGAACCGCCATTGGATTCCCTTATTGGATAACAATCAGATTTAATGATGATGGAATTCTTGATAGATTAGAATTATATTATGAAAAAATGCTAATATATGAAATAGAGTTAAGAAGTGTTAAACCTTCTGAGAATTATTTTGTAATAATTTTATTAGTAATTGTAATAACATCTATAATTGCGGTAATAGTCGCTATTATCGTAGTTTTAATTTATTTACATCAAAAAAGCGCTCGTTCTGAGAGAGAACTTCCACAAATACCCCATGATGAAGTAATTATATCTGAACCAGTACAAAAACCTATTGAAACTTCAATTTTAAAGAAAGAATATGTTAAAAAATACTGTACATATTGTGGTAATAAAAGAGAGACGGGGGATAATTTTTGTATTTTCTGTGGAAAAAAATTGTAATTAAAAATCTTCTTTGAAATCTTTAATAAGAGTCACTTTTTTTTTTGAATTAATAGTAATGGCAATTAATTTTGTGTCTTCCCCCTCTTCATAATTAGGATCAAACATTACATAATAGAATTGGTTATTTTCAATATTATATCCAATTTCCATTTCACCACATTCATCAGGCAAAATCTTTTTAATCTCCTCTGGTGCATTTTCAATGAGAATTGAAAAAACCGAATCTTCGATTTTTCTTTGTTTAGTTCGGATTTCTTTAATGGAATCGAAGTTAAATTGACCAAACGACTCTGCGACTTGCGTGTTCAAATCGTGCCATTTTTTGAATAATGCTCCTAAATTATGTTCCATGTAATTTTTATTTTTTTATTGAACTTATAATTTGTTATTATCGAAAAAATAACATTTTGAACTATTTGGGAATGTCAATCTGATTAGTGGAGAAATATTGCTTCAAAGATTTTTTTTACAGCAATTACCGCTGGAGAATTATTAGGAATATTCATAAGTGATTGACCAGTTAAATTAAAGTCTACGATGTTTTGGTCATATTGAATAATACCAGCATATTTAACTCCAATTTCCTTTGAAAAATCGAAAAGTTTTTGTCCCAATTTCTCATTAAATCTATTTCCCACTATAAAAATATCTTTAAATGAAATATTGACCTCTTCGACTAATTCTTTAATGCGACGCGATGTTTCGAATCCCATTTTTGATGGATCTGTAACAATCAAAAGGATATCAGCAGCTCTGTCAGTTCTTCGGCTAAGATGTTCAAATCCCGCGTAAAAATCAATAATAATATAATCGTACATCTTAGATAAAGATTCAATTATTATCGCAGCAAAACTGTCAAGCGCACAATAACAACCTTCACCTTTCTTCCATCCCATTATAAGTAGATCAAAACCATTTTGGTTGATTACACTCTCCCAGATTTCACCTTCTAAAAGCTTACTGTAGATATGAGTTTCCGACTCTAACTCGTCTTTTTTTTTATCCAAAATCATTCCTAAAGTAGTTTTTCCTTTTAATTCAATTCCAAGAACGCTCGGTAGATTCATAGCTGGATCTGCGTCTATCATAAGAATATCCTGTTTACC
>JBHLQY010000070.1:0-11710 GCA_048883105.1 Candidatus Thorarchaeota archaeon
AAATCAATTCCACAATCTAATAAGATTGTAATTTCACCTAATCCCAAAATTATACAGTTATGATTAGGTCTTAATACAAGAGGGTAAATTGAAACTCTAATTTTTTCTGATTTATCGTTCGCATTAAGACTGATATTTTTAAAATAGTTAATATCATATCTTCTCTCAATTTTATCAATAGCAAGTGAAATATCACTATCTCCTACTGGTACACCTGTAATATAGAAATACCATCCATGCTGCTTAACTAACCTTTCAAGATTTTCATACATTTTATCTCCAATGAGAGATTTAATGACGATTACCTTCTCAGTAATATAATAATTGATTCTTTGGATGGTTGATTTCTCCTTTTCAGGGATTTTATCATCAGCAAAAAAATCATCCAGTACTTCTTTTATTGGTTTTTGAGGGATTTTTTTTGATTTAATGAGCTTGAAATATCTGAAATATTCTTTTGTTTTATATAATCCTCGCATATTTTCTTTTTGCTTAAGGAGAATCTTGTTGTCCTTAAACTCGTATTCATCAATGCTAACTGTTTCTTCTGCCTTTTTAACTTTTTTTACTTTCTTTTTTGCGACACTACCATCTAAGGTCTCAGAAACGAAGAAAAACCAACCATATTGTCTTATAAATTTGTCTCGATTCCAAATAAATTCTTTTCCATGGGTAGTTATGGCAATAACTATACGATCTTCCTTAGAATAAATTATTTTAGAAATAGAGTTTTTAGTTTTTTTTGAGAGAGATGTATTTTTCGTAAATAAATGATTAATCACTTCTGCGATCTCTTTTTGAGGAATTTTCTGCTTTTCAATCATTTCCATTTTCTGCTTATAAGACTTAATTTTATAAGAAGAATCCAACTCTTTTTTCTCTTCAATTGCAATTGTTTTTTTATTAAAGGTAAATTCTTCAGTACTCATTATTTCAAACAAATCTCGCCAATAAATTAATTTTTACGATATTTATTAATTTTAGGAACAAAAAATTAATTTTTTAAAAAGAAAAAACGGATCCTAAAGAAAATCTTTAACTTATTTGCTTTCTAAAATAGTATAAATTCTGTAATTTTCATTAGATTATAAAATAATTTTCGTGATAGAGTTGCTCGAATATAAAGAGACTAAAATTAGACCCCTCTCTATGGATGATCTTGATAATATTATGACTTGGGTAAATGATCCAGAGGTTGTACATCGTTATGCGTATTTTACTAAACCATTCACACGAGAGGAAGAGGCTACTTGGCTTGAGAATAAGATAAAAAGTAAGGTGGATTTATTCTACGCTATAGAAAATGAAACTGGATCTTATTTGGGTAATGTAGCTATTGAACAGATTCATTGGCCTTCAAAACATGGTTGTCTTTCAATAACTATAGGCAAAAAGAATGAAAGAAACAAAGGACATGGAAATCGTGCAGTGAATTTGCTTCTTGATCATGCTTTTAATGAACATAAACTTCATAAGATTTATCTTTATGTTGCCGTAGATAATCATATTGGCATACATGTTTATAAAAAGTGTGGATTTATTGAAGAAGGAAATTTAAGGGACCATTATGTGATTGATGGAAATTTTGTTAATATGTATTTTATGAGTATTTTAGAAGAAGAATTTAGAGAAATGCATCAATGATGATGTTTTGTTTCAGAAGATTCATCAAACATATATTTGACGCCTTTTTTAAGAGGGGACATCTTCCTTAATCGTTCAATGATTGGGGGTAATTTTTCCAGAAAATAATCAATATCCTCTTCAGTTGTAAATCGACCAAATGAAATCCTTAATGAACCATGGGCTTCTTCTGGTCTTAAACCAATAGCCAATAGCACATGAGACGCCTCCAATGAATTTGATGAACAAGCCGAACCCGTGCTGGCTGCAATACTTTCCATATCTAAACTAAGCAAAATTGATTCACCTTCTATAAACTTAAATCCCAAATTAACATTATTTGGAAGCCGCTGAGTTGGATGACCATTCAAATAGCTATCTTCAATATTCTCAGTGACGGTTTTGATGATTTTATCTCGGAGTTTTGATTGCCGCTCCATTTCTTTTGCCATATCTTCTTTACAAAGTTCAATAGCCTTCGCAAATCCAGCTATCAATGGGACTGCTTCCGTGCTAGGCCTCATTTTTCTTTCATGACCCCCTCCGTGCATAAGTGGTTCAATATATTTCCCCCAACCTTCCCTTTTTCCCTTATTACGGATGTAAAGCATACCAATCCCTTTAGGACCGTAAAGTTTATGGGCACTAGAGGATAACATATCTATATTCATTTCTTTCACATTTATCGGAATTTTTCCAATCGCCTGGACAGCATCCGTGTGAAAAATTACATCATGTTTTTTTGCGATTTCTCCAATTTCTTTTATTGGTTCTATAGTACCAATTTCATTATTGGCAAACATAATGGTTATTAATATGGTTTTATCAGTAATGGTATTTTCCAATCCATTCAAATCAATAATTCCATATTTATCAACTGGTAAAAAAGTGACTTTATAACCAATTTTTTCTAATTCTTTACAAGGATTTTCAACGGCATGATGCTCTATAGATGATGTGATAATATGATTGCCACGATCTTTACATCTGAAAGCAACACCTTTAATCGCAAGATTATCTGCTTCAGTTCCCGAAGATGTGAAATATATATCATCCTTATCAGCATTAATTAAAGATGCAATTTTTTCTCTAGATTGTTCCATTATTTGATGTGCTTTTTGACCCATTGAATGTAGACTTGAAGCATTCCCATATGTCTCACTAAAATGTTTTTGGATTTCTTCAATAACTCTAGGATCCATTGGAGTTGTAGCATTATAATCTAGATAAACATATTTTGAACTACTCATTCTATTACTATATAACTCCTAATCTTTTATTTGTTTTTCTTTAAATTTGTAAAATTTTAATTTACTTTTTTACATAATTAAAATTATATTATATAATTAAGTGAAAATATAGCTTTATTATGACATTTAAGATTGTTTGGGGTATTACAGGCTCTGGATATCTATTAAAAGAATCAATAGATTTGATGAAAGAATTGCAAAAAAATTTTGATATCGAAATTACCGTAATTTTATCAAAAGAAGGAGCTGTAGTTCTAAAGTGGTACAAACAATGGGATTATTTGAATGAAGTTATAAGAAGTATTAGGGTCGAAGTCACTCCAAATAATCCATTTATAGCAGGACCTCTTCAGCTTGGAAAGTATGATTTATTTTTAGTGAGTCCTGTTTCCGCAAATACAGTGGCAAAAATTGTAGTTGGGATTGCTGACACTTTAATAACAAATTGTGTAGCTCAAACAATCAAAGGAGGGATCCTTGTTTATTTATTACCTTCAGATCAACACTTAGAACCTATTGTTACGGCCAGACCAGATGGTTCATCCTTAATTTTAAAAATAAGAGATATCGAACTTGAAAATATAAAAAAATTGAAAAAGATGGAAGGAATCGTAGTACTATCCGATTTTGAGGAGGTTAAAAAAACTCTTTTAGAAAAAATAAAAGAGAATATTTAAAGATTTGAAGAAAATTCGTAACAAATAATAAAGATCTAATAATGCTTTTTCAAAGCCCTAACATAATAGTAGCAAATATAATTACTGCTATCTTAACATCAATAATATTATTTTTATTTAGTATTTTTATAACAAGATGGAGATTAATAGCGAAAGATTGGGACAATATTAATAAATCGGTTAAAATATTGAATTTATTTTGGTTCTTTGTTAACATTATACTTCTCATTAGCTTCAGTTTTTTCGTCTATGGTTTTTTTTGGGCATTGATAATATCAACTTTAATTAATCTTCTTATCGGCACCTATATAGCTTCAAAGCTCTATAGTAAAGAATATAAAGCGAGTATAAAACTGATCTTCGGAATCATTTTATATTTATTTATAATTGGATTAATAGTTTATTTTATCATTACGATAATCTTTACTTTAATCTTTGTAGGTTTAGCAATAAGTTAAATTAATTAGTTATTAGATTTCAAATTTTACAGGTTTTATTGCTTTTTCTGGGCATGATTGTTCACATTTAAGGCACCCTTGACATTTGGAGGTTTCTTTAAAATTAAATTTAATAATTTCTACTTCTCCACTATTTCTTCTAAATTCATCCACATAGAATAATCCTTTGGGACAAAAATTTCCATTATCATCAACGCATTTCAAACACATATTACATTTTTCATGCTCAATCTTAATAGTAAGAACTTGTTTAGGAAATACTGAGGTTACTTCAATTGCGTTTCTCGGGCATACAAGAACGCACCCTAAACAGGATTTACACTTAGCGTAGTCTACAAGCCTAATCCCGTGTTCAAAATAAATTGCTTTATTTTCACAAGCTTTAACACACCGTTCGCAGTGAATGCATTGGTTTTGATCAATTTGGATTGGTATAAACCGTTCTTTAATTTGAAATAACCTCTTTTCTTAAATCCATATCTAAGAAATTTGAATCTATTGTTATTCTAATTAAAATATTTAAAAATATTAAAATTCCTTCTTATAAATTATTTAAAAAGTTATGAGTGAAGCTTATAATGAATTAAAGTATCACCTATTTCCATTGTATAAGATTGATCAAAAATAATTTGGAAAGGAAGGTTTTTATTTTTTTAAAAAAAATAGCTAAAAATTTTAAATCTTATAATAAAAATTTAGATTATTGAAAATATTGGGTATATCCCTCTTTCCCTGTTTCTGGAAGTTGTTGTTGTCTCTGATATTGTTGCGCTTTCTGTGCTAATTCTAACATTTTGGCTTTAATTTCTTTTCCTTCCTCTATAAGCTTAGATGTATCAAGTTTTAAATTATAAATATCGTTTAAAACTTCAATTATCGCAGCTGCACCTTCCGGTGTTGGAATCTCTAACACAGGTGTAAAGAGAGCATAAGATTTTAATCTATTTGTTAAAGCTTCATTTAAAACAGTTGCTTCTGGGCCGACGATAATCCCTTTTTCAACTTTCGCAATACCATGCTTTTCAAGTAGATCTATCATCTCAGCTTCGGCTGCATAATAAACGGGATAATCGTCTATTATCCCCCGCTGTGGTATTCCTTGAAAAATGACAATTTCTTTTGCATGAACGTCTTCTGATAATGCCCAATTACATATAGTCTTTGCCAAGTCATTATACGCAGATGGAGTTTGGAAAGGCACTTCACAAACACCAACAATTATGTTATGTGTAGGAGTATAAAGTAATCGAAATGGATGTTTTAAAACACCTTCATAAAACACTGATATTGGTGGTAAATAATCCGAAACAAGAAATCCTATTTCTTTGATGTCTGGGACTTGTTCGATGAGTTGATTTGCAACAATAGGGCCTATTAAACCAATCCCCGCAAATCCTAATATTAAAGTTGAACCTTCTTTAATCTGAACAGAAAAATCTTCAATAACAATTTTACTTTTCTTACCTGCGTCGCAAATATACTCTTTTTTTACCAATTTATAAATCACTTTTTTCTATTCGAATTTTAACATTAAATTAATTGATTTACTATATTTTTATCTTATATTAAATATTAAAATTAAATATTAAAATCTTTTAATGAATTTATATGAAATATTTATTTTCTTTGGGAAAAAAAGATATCTATTGAATTTAAAAATAATTTTTAGAAGGAATTAAATTTTTAAAGTGAAAAAATATGGGAGCAGATGAAATAAAAGTTGGAGATAAAGCGCCTTTATTCAAATTGGACTCATATAATGCAGGAGTTATTGATTTAGCAGATGAAATAGGTAAAAAAAAAATCGTCATAATTTTTTCAAGATATTTTGGATGTCCTATTTGCCATTTAGACCTAAATGTCTTATTAGCTAGATTATTCGAGATTATACATAAAGGAGCTAAATTATTATATATAACACAATCCGGAGAAAAAGTAGCAAAAGAATTCATTGAAAAGAAAAACATTAATTTTCCAGTAATTCCTAGCTCTAAAGATGAATTATACAAAGATTATGGATTGGGTATGATGACATCTGAAGCAATAAAGCAGGTAAGGAGTAAACTGAAAGAAACCTTAAAAGCCGGAATAGAACATGGTGAATACGAAGGGTGGGAGCAACAAGGTCCCGGACAATTTGTTGTTGATACGGAGGGGACATTAATCCATGCAAAACAGGGCTGGCTCGACATCGAAGCCATACTTGAAGTTTTATAGAATTTATTATTTGTTTTTATTTTTTTTCAGAAATTTATAAAATAAAATAATAACTCCAAATAATTTTATTAATTAACAGCAATCCACTTAAAAAGATTTTTAAGTGTAAAAACTAAATTTTTATTATTCAGAGTTATGTTCATAATGACCATGAAGAAAAAAAATTTTAATGAGTTATTAAGTATTGATGACGATGATAAAAAGATCATCGAGATGATAGAAAAAGATCCAGACATTACGCATTCAGATATAGCGAAAGAAATTGAAAAGAGCCAACCTGCAGTAGGAGCTAGAATAATAAAACTAGAGCGTAAACATCTCCTAACAAAACAAGTTGGGTTTAATGTCAAGAAGGTTGATATTAAAGTTGCGATTGTATTTATATCTACAAAAGACGTTGATAAGATCGAAGAAAAAATTCAAGACTGCCCTTTTATTAATCATGCGTTTAAAATCAGCGGAGAATTCAATCTCTTGTGTTTTATTTCAGCTTCTGACCTACAAACTATTGAGAGATTGGTTGATTTATGCTTTCGTAAAGATAAAGATGTAATTAACATAAAAACTAATATTTTAATCGATAGCATTCATGACTTTGTTGTCCCTATTGACTTTCAAATTGAGAACTTTAACGGCCGATATTGCGGACCAGATTGTCATTTAAAAGAAGAATTACCAAAGTATAAGTTTCAAAATATCGAAAAAGAAGAATAAGTAAATTCTTTTTTTTAAATCCTGCCTTCTTTTTTAGCAATGAGATATTTACACTTCTCGCCACAGCCATTCTCTAATGTTGGTTCATGGTGTTCAGAATCAAAATCTATTGGCATTATTAAATCGTTTGCAATCTCCGTTACGACTTCCATTGAAACCCTACCTATATCTGGTTTACCGCGAAAATGGTAATTAACAACATTTTCAAGTTTTTGAAGGTTTGAGCACGCCAATAGAACGCATACATTATGCTCACCACTAACTCTAAATGCGTTGAGCATAAACGGACAACATTTCGCCATATCCATTACGATATCGGGATCTTTTGTATTTAATTCAACAGTTGCTAAAAAAAGCTCAACTTTTTTGAAATTTATTCCTGGCTGGAATTGTAAAACCCCCGACTTTTCAAGCTTTTTAATTCGCATTCCAACCGTAGGTTGCGACCGTTCGATTTTTTCTGCTATTTGCGTGTGTGTCATATCTGGATTTTCTTGAACTAATGATATTATTTTACGGTCTATATCATCTAATTTTAATTTATCACTAATCATTTTTATTCCCAAATTTCATGTAATGTCTAATATTTAAGAAAGTGATTTTTACCATTTATAATTTATAAATTAAAATATAGATTGTATTAACTTAAACTTCAAAGGGAAAATAAGAAAAGAAAATCTTATTGATGCTTTTTTATTTGGTTTACCAACAATGGTCTTGCGGTTTACACCTACATTTTTTGATATTAAAGTCAATTGGTACAATAAAATCTGTCACAACATCTGTTATGATGTGGAGATTCACTTTTTTAACTTCAAGTTTATTTCTAAAATGGATATTCACTATCTTCTCAATATCTTCAAGTGTAAAACTCGTTATAAGAACGCTAATGTTGAAATCACCGCTAACACGGAATGCATTGAGCATAAATGGACATATTTTAACGATTTCATAAATTTCCTCGGGTTCTTTAGTCTGAATTTCAACGCTAGCGAAGTACATATCAGCTGATTTAATATTTATACCGGCTTGAAATTGCAATACACCCATTTCTTCAAGCTTCCGGATGCGCATGCCCACAGTGGGCTGCGATCGGTTAACTTTTGCAGCTATTTGAGTATGGGTAAGGTTGGGTTGTTCTTGAATTAATTGGATAATTCGTCTATCTATATAATCCATTTTTAAAACTTCTGAGACCATTCCCTTCATTCACCTTTCTTTTTAAAATATAATCAATATATGCTTATAGTTTACAAGACCATAAAAATCTTCCCAAATTCTTAAGTATAAGACCAACAGTGATAAATGGATTAATAGAAAATGTCGAGGAAATAAGAGAAACCTCTGAATTTTTTTACCGAATTTTCAAAACATCTATTTATGCACTTTTTGAAAAAAATATAACAGTTTAAAACAAAAAAGCTTTTCTCCTTCCTTTAATCTATAATTATTGCGCCATATTTACACTGAGTTGTACAAATATGGCATTTTATGCAGCGATCTTCTCGATCTTCTATAATAATACATTTAGGTTTTGTATCTTTATTTATTACTTCATATATTCCTCTAAAACAAGCTTCTTCACACCAAAAACCTTCACATAGGCAACATTTTTTAGTATTGATGTGATGAAATTTATAACTTTCTACTGCTCCAGTATTATTTGCTTCACTCACACTTTAAATTAAATAAAAAATCCTTTTATCTCTTTACATTATATTCTATAACGCAATTTTTTAATATTGATGTATGAATTAATCAATTAGGAACAGATCTCACATAGAAAATATCTTATGGAATCAGTAAAATTTCCCATTTTTGAAATACCATATTTAAAGAAAGGCACCTTTTTAAATCGACCGAACCGGTTTGCGGCTGAAATTAAATATAAAGGAAAGGTGGAAAGTGCTCATGTTCACGATCCTGGGCGCTTAAAGGAAATATTAATTAAGGGGGCTGAGCTCTTATTTACTAATTCAAGAGGTAAAATGAAATATTACTTAAAAGCCGTTAAAAATGATAACGAGTGGATACTAATTGATTCAGCACTCCATTCGAGAATTGCACTTAAAGTTTTTGAATTTTTACCTGAGTTTTCTAAAGTAAAAGAGATAAAAAAGGAAATTACTATTGGAAAAAGCAGAATTGATTTTTTACTTGATGGAGTCCCCTTAGAAGTTAAAGGTTGTACATTAGTTAGAAATGGGCTTGCGTTATTTCCTGATGCTCCAACAGAACGTGGAACGCGCCATGTCGAGGAGATTGTTAAACATAAAGGCGTAATCTTATTTTTGGTATTTCGAAAAGTGAACAAATTTGCCCCTAATTGGGATACAGATCCAAAATTTTCTCAAAAATTAAGCGATGCAAGAATAAAAGGTATTCCAATAATCGCTGTTCGTATTAGTTTTGATGGAAAAATGTTATATTATCGCGGAAAAATTTCATTAGGTGAGTTCTAATTATCATCAACTTTAAAGCCTAATTTTCCCAATTCTTCCCTGATATAATCGCTAATTTTGTAGACTTTTCTTTTTCTCAATTTTGAGCGCGTATCTGAAATGATATCTAAGAGTATTTGTGTTGGCTTTCCTCTTTCGTCAAATTTTCTTAAACTTTCGCGAATATCATCGTTTATATCATATATATTGTCAGATAGAAGCTTTTTTTGAAGTCCAGTGATAATATTCATTAATCCATTTAATGGAAGGGTTAACCTTAGTTCTTGTTTTAGATTTGGAAATAATCCGAATATTTTATCTATGTCCTTGATAAAGCTAAAAAATCTATCTTTAAACGCTTCGGTTATCTTTACTTCCTTTTCTAAAATAGCATTATTTAATTCTCGAATTATTGTCATTATTTCTGCTATCGCAACAGGAGTATTAAAATCGTCATCCATTGCTTCGATTATTCTTGATTCTGCTATATTTATTTTGGAAATTAGATCATTAGCTTCCGTTGTATCTTTTTCTATAATGGAAGCGAGGTTGATCTTCTCAATAGTATTTATTATTTTATTATAATTCTTCTTAGCTTGCGTGATTGTATCCATACTATAATTAATTGATTTTCGATAATGACTGGAGATTAGGAAGAATCGCACAACCATAGGATCGTATTCCTTTACCACCTCTGTAACTAAAAAGAAATTATCGAGGCTTTTCGACATTTTTTCGTTATCAACATTGACAAAACCATTATGCATAAAATAGTTAGCAAATGGTTTATTTGTATAAGCCTCAGATTGCGCTATTTCATTTCGATGGTGTGGAAATTTTAAATCCTGTCCACCCCCATGGATATCAATACTCTCCCCTAAAAAATTAATAGCCATAGCAGAACACTCAATATGCCAGCCTGGGCGCCCTTTACCCCAAGGGCTTTCCCAAAAAGGCTCTCCTTCTTTTGATTTTTTCCATAACGCAAAATCTTTACGGGCTCGTTTATCATCTGTATAAGTTATATCCTCCATTTCGAGTTCTTCATCTTCTTCAGATTCTAATTCCTCTTCTGATATATTCTGTAAAACTGTCTTATATTTAGGAAAAGACCTAACTGAATAATATACAGAACCATTACTTTCATAGGCATATCCTTTTGAAATTAACTTTTCAATAAATTCAATCATGAAATCTATTACTTCTGTAGCTCTAGGATTTTTAAAATCTTTTTGAATGTTTAGAATTTTCATTACGTATTCGTATTCTCTGATATATTGTTCGCTTAAGGTATTGAAATCTATATTCCGCTCATTTGCTCTTTTAATAATTTTATCGTCTATATCTGTATAATTTTTCACCATTTTAACATTATAGCCTTTAAATTTCAAATAACGCCGGATTAGATCGAATGCGACAGCTGATTTAGCATGGCCCAGATGAGGACTATCATAAACTGTAGGACCACACACATACATCAAAACTTCATCTGGATTTATTGTTTTAAATTCTTCCTTCTTGAACGTTAAACTATTGTATACCTTAATCATAGAAAGATAATTTTCAAATTTTTTTAGAGAATAAACTTAAAAATTGAAAAGCCAGCGGTGGGAATTGTATTTAATCGGGCTTTCCGAAAAAATTTTGCACCCACGAATAACGGCTCTGCAGGCCGCCTCCTTAACTACTCGGATACGCTGGCTCAATATATTTTCTCTTTATATTAGTATTTAATTTAATTTATATTTAGTTTTTTATTTCTTCTATTATTTTTAATATTCAATCTTGATATGTTTAAGATAATCGAAAATACCATAAGCAGCGATAACTCCTTCTGCAACACCTGTAATAGCTTGCTTAAAAGGCGCATCAGCAACATCCCCTGCAGCGTATATTCCAGGAATATTGGTTTCAGATTTACGGTTTATAATAATCTCGTTTTTTTCATTTAATTCAACTCCAATACTTTTTACAATATCAGATGCAGGAATCGATCCAATCTCGATAAATACACCATCCACTTCAAACTCCTGATTATTTTCAAAAATAACAGATTTAACGCTGCCATCTCCCTTTATTTCAGTAATATTGGTCTTATAGATAATCTCAATTTTGTCGTTTTCATAAACGCGTTTTTTATTAATAGGCTCAGCTCTTATTTCTTCGCCTCTATATATTATATACACCTTTTTTACGGTTTGCGCTAAAAAAAGCGCTTCTTTTGCAGCAGAATCGCTTCCGCCAATCACGCATACAATTTTATCCTTAAAAAAAGGACCATCACACGTTGCGCAATATGAGACACCTTTCCCGGTAAATTCCTCTTCTCC
>JBHLQY010000071.1:0-10845 GCA_048883105.1 Candidatus Thorarchaeota archaeon
TTGGTATTCTTAACACCCGTGCAGGTCTTCCGTTAGATATCCTAATTATAAACATTATTTTAGGAGTTTTGACTTATTACTTTATTGCTGGCTCAGGTATGATTATAAACGATATATATGACTTACAAATTGACAAAATAAATAGACCTGAAAGACCAATCCCAAGTGGCTCAGTAAGCTTAACACAAGCCAAGATTTTATTCTTTTTAACTCTTGGTATAGGCATAATGATATCGATTATTCACAGCCTAATCTTTTCTTTAGGTATTTTTAATATAACCTTAGCAATTTTCTTTGGTTTTATTGGGTGGCTTTATTCCGCTTGGGGGAAAAAGCAAGGTTTTATTGGCAATATTATCGTTAGCATTTCATTTTCTATTGGGCTTATATATGGAGCAATCTTAAATAATTCAGTTATTCCACTATATATCTATTATTTCTTTTTAACTTCATTTTTCTTATTACTCTCCCGTGAAATTGTTAAAGGCTGCGAAGATATTGAAGGTGATAAGACAAAAGGGGTTAAAACTTTAGCCATTAAACTTGGAACTAAAAAAGCAATTGTTATATCTATAGTATTTGAAATTTTGGCAATAATTTTCTTTATTTTACCTCTTTTCACAGATATTATTAATCCAATCTTATTTCTGATTTTAATGATCTTTGGATTGCTAGTCGTAGGATTCGCATTAATTTTATCTCTACGCAAAACTTTAGAAAGGAAAGATTTTAAAAAAATAAGCTTAATTTTAAAGGTTGGCGCATTCCTTGGATTAATTGCTTTTATTTTTGCGAGTATTTAATATTTTTTTAATTTACTTTTTTTAACATTTTTAAAATTTCGATAAATTCTTGTCTAATGATTAATGATTTTAACTTATTCTTATATTCGGCATCTAAACCAACAATTGGGAATGTTTCAATTAATTTTCTTGCCTGAGTTAAGCCTAGATATTTTCTAGTATATTTTGCTTTTGAATATTTATATGTTGTTAAAAATTCACTATCTAATTCCTTCCTAAAATGTTCTAAAATAAAATTGAAATAATACCTTAATAATAATTGGTCTTCAATTGAAATTTGAGGTTCTAAAAATATTTGAATAGGATGGGTACGGTAAGTATTAGAAGACACATAAATCCCTTTTACGTTAAAATCGTCTGCTATTATACCAAGCCCAACCCGGCCTTCAATTGAACCTTTATCTACAGTTTGAATGTACAATATATTTGATTCGATTTTTTTTTTTAAAGAATCATTTACTTGGAGATTTAATCGTTTATATTCGTTATTTTTATAATTATTAGCATCAATCACAGAAATTTGATTAATTCCTTTATTTTCTGATACTTCTTCTTTTAATAAATAATATCTTACTTTTAGTGGATTCCGAATTTGGTAATTCTCAAGAAACTCGTCAAATTCAGAACCAGCACGATATTTGAATTTTGGATTTAAAAAATAATTTTTAGAGCTAATTTCATCTCGATAAGTAATTTTTACACCTTTAAATTTTATAGGCTCAGCTCTCGGGACTTCTTTTCTTTTAAAAAAACCAATGCATATATTTGTCCCTGTGAATTCAAATATTTTTGTTTCGAATATAACCATTTTAAGAATTTCATAATATTTTAAAAAATCTTGACGAAATTTATTTGAGACTGACGCTCCAAATAAAAAGTTAGAGGGAATGATATATATTAGGTTTTCAACTTTGTTTCTTAAATCGTTAATCATGGCAATTTGATATAAATCTTGATAACCATTATTTTGGCCTTTGAAGTATTGTAGATATTTTTGAGTTTCTTTATGCTTTCTAATATATCCTAAATATAAGTAAGGAGGATTTGTAATATGGAAAATTGGAAGTTCTTTATTGTTCAAAAATTTAGGAAAGTTTTCCAAATTATCTCGGACTTTTATATTTTTTCTTGCGATTTCAATGGGGATCCCATATGATATAGCGTTATTAATACATTTTTGCACCATCTCTGGTTGTATATCAAATAGATAAATATGTTTTTTGAAATAATTTACCTTCTCTTCTGGTGATATTTCGTTTAAAATAGGTAAAACTAAATTTCCTTCACCAGCGTAAAGATCTACCCAAGCATATTTTCTTAATTTCTCTTTTATTTCTGGAAAAATATATTTTATAAGAAGATCTATTGATGTTAAATGAACACCAAATGTTCTTCTTTCTTTTTTATCTTTAATTAATTTGCTTTTATCAACCATTTAGATAGAATTAGCTATTTCTAATAATACAAGTATTTTATGCAATTTAAGCAAAACTAAAAATTTTCTTTATGATCCCTTACGAATATACTTTAATTTAAGATTTTGAGGAATTTTAGCTCGAAATGATTTAACAATCATTAATGCATCAATTAATTTCTCGTATTCTTCATTAGAAAGGCTATGGAAAAGAAATATTCCTTTTCCTTCTTTAATCGGCTCGGCATTAAACCAGACATCATAATTTCCTTTGGATTTTTCAACCTCAAAAGATCTTAAACCTTTTAAATTCAAGATAGCTATTTCCCCTTTTAACTGGAAAATATTTTTAGGGATTTTCGAAAAATCGTAAACTTTATTTAAAATACTATATGAAATAATTTTTTTCTCAGTAATTACGTATCTTATTTCGTAATTTTTAAGCTCTAATTCTTTCGCAACATCTATATTTTTAAATCTCCCTTTATATTTCTCGTTCTTTGCTAATGTCTTCATCCAATTTTGATTTAATTCTATATTTAAACTTTTAATCCATAGTATTCTATCATCTGCGTCTAGAAGATTTTTGATTTCATCTAGTTTTGAAATCTTTAAAATATCTTCTCGCTTAGCAAATAATTTTTCCTCTTCCAACTTTTTTCGTTCACGATCTCGAAGATATTGCATATCTGGTAAGCGTTCTGGCATTTCCATTGATTCTAAACCAAAAGCATTTAAAAATTCTTCCTGTTCATCGCCCTGATCAACAGCTACTACCTCACAATAAGGTAATCCTTGGTATTTTAATTCAGATTGAACTTTAGTAGCTGTTTTAGATCCAATAAATCGTTTTCTGACATTTGCTCTAACACCTTTCCATAGATATATTCTCTTTAAATCTGTTCTTACTATGATAAATGCTTTATCGGGATGAAAATAATCTCTTAAATACTCTTGTTGAAATTCAAGCTTTTTTCGATCTCCTGACTCTTCTATTTCATAAACAATGAATTTATGGAGTTCAGACATACTCTATTCAAATATATGAGAAATGCACTATTATTCTTAAGATATTATTTTAATGAATATATTTTATGTAAATAAAAATTTTCTTAATTCGCATACTTAAAGATTAATTTAATTTTTATTTTAATTATATAATCTCAAATTTTTTTAACTAGACATAAATAATATTCTTTAGATTTAACATGAATTTGCCAAAAAATCTTGAACTTAAACTATATCATCTTATCTCTTTTCTAAAAAATAAGAAAATAATTGTTGCTTTCTCAGGAGGCGTAGATAGTTCACTTCTATCTTATCTCTCAAAAAAATACGCAAAAGATACTCTCCTTATAACTGAGCGTTCAATTCTCTACCCTGAAGAAGAAATTGAATTATCAGACTCATTTGCTAAAAAGCATAATATATCTCACGTGATTATAGAACGAAATCCCTTAAATAATGAAAAATTTAAATTAAATCCACCTAATCGTTGTTATATTTGTAAAAAAGGACTTTATAATGAAATTATTAAAATTAAAGATAACCAACATTTTGATATAATTTTAGATGGATCAAATTTAGATGACTTAAACGATTATCGTCCGGGCATGCAGGCCTTAGAAGAATTAGGTATTTTTACCCCATATATTGAATTCAAAATTAATAAACAAGAAATTAGAGAAATATGTAAATTCTTTGGTTTAGATGTTCAATCCAAACCTTCAATGGCATGCTTTTCTTCTCGGATACCATACAATCAAGTCATAAGCGAGAAAAAATTAGATTTAATTAGAGAAGGTGAAAGATTTCTAAAACAAACCTTTAATTTAAAGCAATTGAGAGTAAGACTTCATGATGAAAATCTAGCACGGATAGAATTCTTAAAATCCGATTTACCTAGAATTTTAACCGATGTAAATCTAGAAAAAATAAAAAATAAATTCAAAGAACTTGGCTTTTATTACATAACAATTGATATAGAAGGTTTTCGCAGTGGTTCTATGAATGAAGTACTATATCTTAAAGAAGACTAAATTTTAGGGTTTTAAGCTGTTAATTTTTCTATGTAGTCTATAACTTTTTTTCTCTTATTTAACGCTTTAATTGCCGCCTTTTCGATTCTATTTTCCATCTCGTCGATTGATTTTGGAGTTTGTTCACCAATTTCCTGTTTTATTTTAGTATACGCAGATTCTCGAAATCTTGGCAATATATCTTTTTTATCTTCATTTTCAAAAATTATAGAAACTTTATTCGAATTGTCAACGTACCCAATTTCCGCACATCTAATACCATTTTTACCTAAATCAGAAAGTATTATCTCAGAAACCTTTTCTGAACAATATATAAGAAGTGCGTCCAATGATACTCCCAAATAATCAACGCCAACTTTATCTAATAACTTTAAAACTGTCGGATTAACAAGTTTTCTGACTTTTTCTTCATAAATAGTAACACCACAATTTGCCTCGTAATTTATCTCATATAAATCACCTCTAAGACCTCCATTGGTCACATCGCACATGGCATGAATTTCATCTAAATTATCTGATTTTAAGATTATTTCACATGCTTTGAGGAATTTAATGTTCAACGTCTCTTTTACTACATCGTGATTGCCAGAATATATTGCTGTTGTAGTAATCGTCCCTCCTCCAGCACCTTCAGTCATTAAAATTTTATCTCCAACTTTAATATTTCTTCGAGCCAATAACGTATCGCTTGCAAGACCTACAGCTGCAACACCTCCAACTAAACGGTTTCCAATCACCATATCTCCTCCAATTCTCAATGTTGAACCTGCTGTTATTGGAACTTTTGCTATTTCAGAAACTGCTGAAATGCCAGCCATAAAATCGAACAATTTTCCAACATCAGCGTCATCTCCTAAATGAATATCAACCATTATAGAACTTGGCTTTGCTCCTTTTACATATAAATCCCGAAGTGCAGCCCTCGATACGCTTATGTAAGCTCGTTACATGAAATTACGTGAAAGCCACATACAAATGGAAAGTCGCTTAGACGAGAATGAATCCCTTCCATTTTGGAAACAATGATTAAATTATTAGGATCGTAAAGTTCTCCTTTAAGTCCCTTTAGATCCTGTAATCGAACAGCTCCCGCGTCATCTAATGATCTTGGAGAAAGAAAAGGTTTTTGCCCAATTTCCGATAGTTCTGCAATTAATTTATGAACAAAGAAATCTCCTGCACCTCGACATCCCACTCCCTGCATTCCTATTGTTACTTCTGCCCTATGAATTTTTAACAACTCTTTAATGAAAGTATCAGAAACAGAATTTACATCGCTTTTCTTACACTCAATTAAAATGGCTTTTGCAAGTTTGATCGCCAAGCTCTCGTCAATATTCTTATAATCATGATATTCTTGAACAAGTCTTTTTATTATTTGTTCATCAGAATAATTCATAATTTTCATTAATCTCCTTGTTAAACCTTCTAAATCGCTCAATTGTAAATCAACTTTTTAAAATTCTTTTTTGTGCCTAACTAAGTTAAATAACAAAAATTAAAATTAAAAAAAAAAATTTTTGATTCCTTCAATTCTCAAATCTTATTGAAATAATGGGTTCTTAATGATGAGTCATTTACTCTTCATCAATATTTCTACAGTCAACTAGAATTTTAGATGCTAAACCTCTACCTAAAACCAGAGAGGTTCCACGAACCATAACGTTAATTGGACCTTTGAAAGGAGCACATTCTTTCATTCTAATTTTCACACCTGGTACAATACCAAGATGAGCAAGACGTCTTTTTGCTCCTTGTCCGGCATGTACACCAATAACGGATAATTCTGAACCTAATTCACAATCAGTTAAGCATTTTATTAATGGTTTTGAATTATGAATGTGAAATCTTTTATGAAAATTACTCATATTCGTTACCATTAATATTTACTCTACATAAAAAAAATTAACACTAATATTTAAGTGCACCTAAATATACAGAATAAATAATGGATTTAGTAAAAGATAGAATATTATAGTAAAGAAAACTAATCGAATTCATTTAAATTAAACATTTAATATGAAAATAATAGCTTTTAGATTCGTTTAAAATATGTTTATACTCTGAATTGAAATAAAATTCTCTTAATATAAAATATCTTAATATTAAATATTAAATAATAATTAATACATTATAATTTTTGAGGACCCTTTTTTTATAATATATAAAAATCAAGATAAAAAAGATAAAACTAGGTGCACCTAAAGACTTAAATATGATTTCTTCTTTTTTTTTATAGAAGTCAAACCTTTTTTAAGTTAATAATTATGATTAGATCAATGTCTAAAAAATATCATCATCATAAACGACGTGGAACGCCACTAATTAAATGTTTAACTGAATGTAAAAAGGGAGAAGAAACAAGAGTTATAGGGGTAAATGCAGGATTTAAAGTAAAAAGACGTTTAGCGAATTTAGGAATAATTCCTGGAACAATTATAAAAAAAAAGAAAGATGCACCATTTCATGGGCCATTAGAAATATATGTCAAAGGTTCTACGTTAGCAATAGGAAGAGGTTTAGCATCAAAAATTCTTGTTGAATGTGGTGAAACTTGTAATGCTTAAAAAAGCTCTTATTTAAGAAAAAAAAATAAGTTATCATATTCCAATGAAAAAGAAAGGAAAAAAGAAGCGAAAAAAGCGTTCTAAAAGAATGCTTCCATTAGAAAGAGTTTATCAAAAGAGACATGAGAGAAAAATCCAATCAAAAGTACACTCTGAGAAAAAAGTATTGTATAAAAAAGAAGGCGCTTACAAAGAAACAATTAATATTGGTCTCGCAGGTAATCCTAATGTAGGTAAATCAGTGATATTTAATCAATTAACAGGTCTCTCACAAACAATAGGAAATTGGCCCGGTAAAACTGTAGAAAGAATGGAAGGGCATCTAGATTTTTTAGGCTACCACTTTAATATCGTTGATCTACCAGGTATTTATAGCTTGTCCACATACACATTAGAAGAAATAGTGAGTCGAGAATATATCGTTTCTGATGATGTAGATATTATTATAAATGTAATTGATGCTACAAATTTAGAACGTAATTTATTTTTCACATTTCAACTTTTAGAATTAGAAGTTCCATTAATATTGGCAATAAATCAAATGGATATCCTTCGGAAAAGAAAAATTGATTTAGATTTCAAAAAATTGGAAAAAATCTTTAAATTACCCGTACTTCCCACCGTTGCTGTACATGGTACGGGAGTTCATCAATTATTAGAAGAAGCAATCGAATTTGTGATATTTCATCATCCGCATTCTCATTATATTGAAGGTGGCAAAAGTAAACATGAAAATCTTAGTCATGATTATCATTTAAGGAAACAGAGTCAGATCAAACTTGCTGAAGAAATTTCCGCAAAGAAATTTTTTCAATTTCCTGATTTATCATCAATAACTTCGTATGGCAAGGAAGTAGATTCGAAAATAAAGGATTTGATTAAGTTAATTGAAAAAAATCGAGATTGTTTTTCAGAATTTAATTATCCTTCGCGATTTTTAGCAATAAAAATTTTAGAAAATGATGAGGAGATTATTAAAATTTTTGATACTAATGAAAAAACTAAAAATATTATTAGGATAACTGAAAAATATCGTAATGAATTGGAAGAATATCACGGAGAAGATATTAATACAATCATTTCCTCTGAAATTTACAATAATATTCATAAAATATTAGAAAAAACCCTTATAGAACAAGCCCCAGGGACAATTAAAGAGACTTTGGCAGAAAAGTTCAATCATTTAACTACTCATTCTGTATGGGGGTATGTTATATTAGCTTTAATCGTTTTTGGGATATATGCATTTACTTTTGCTGTTGGTGATTTCTTGGGAGGATTAGTAGATGAATTTTATGGAGCTTTAAGCGTTAATGTGTATGCTGCATATGGAGAGGACAATTTTTGGGTCAAGCTTCTTTGGGATGGTGCGATGGGGGGATTTTTTGGCGCGGTTGGTGGTGTGTTAGTATATGTAATTCCATTCTTTCTTATTATTGAAATCCTCCAAGATTCTGGATATCTGCCAAGAGCAGCTTTCCTTATGGATAGAATAATGCACGCTATAGGAGTTCATGGAAAGACTATTATTCCAATGATATTAGGATTTGGATGTAATGTACCAGCATGTGCTGGTTGTAGAATAATGGAAACTGAACGTGAGAAAAAAATATCAATTGCATTAACATCACTTGTTCCTTGCGCTGCTGTAATGACTGTAGTTTTAGGGCTAGTTGGGCGTTATTTAGGGCTTTTCTGGGTTTTATTTTTATTCATTATAAATTTCTTAGTAATCTTACTTGTAGGAAGAATATTAAAAAAAGTCATGCCAGGTGAATGTACAGAATTAATTATGGAATTGCATGATTATCGTGTTCCCAATTTCAATGTAATAATGAAACAAACTTACTTAAGGAGTAAAGAATTTATATTTAAAGCTCTGCCAATCATTATCGTGTTAGGAATCATTTTAGAAATTATGCTAATCTTCAATATATTAGAGCCAATTAATATTATCCTCTCCCCCATCACAGTTTTATGGTTAGGATTGCCAATTGTGGCTGGAGTCTTTCTAATTTATGGCATTTTAAGAAAAGAATTGACTTTAGTACTTCTAGCGATATTAGCATCTTCACTAGGATTAACTTTATTAGAACTTATGACTCCAATACAGATGATAGTTTTTTGTTTAGTTACAATGCTCTATGTCCCTTGCTTTGCTACAATAATTGTTATTGCCAAACAAACCAATTGGAAATACGCTCTTTCAATATCCTTAATGGAAATAGCTTTAGCTTTATTAATTGGTGGCGCAATATATTGGGGTTATATGTTTTTTACTAGTTTTTAATGTTAATCCTTCTTCTGATTTCATTGTTATAAATTTAAATTTTCTAGAAAATTCATATTCTTAGTTATTATTCTCTAAAGTTTTCTTACGATGAAAGTCAGAATAACAACACCCTGCAGAATACATTTATCGTTGATAGACGAGAACGGGTATACCAGTCGAGTAGATGGGGGCATAGGGTTGATGTTAAACCAACCAAATGTGGTTTTAGAGGTCTCTAATCACGCAAATAAATTCACCATCGAATGTGATAGGTATTATAGAGAATCAGTCCAAGTAATAAATCAAAAAGCCTCGAAAATTTTCAAGTTATTCCACATAAATAATAAGAATTTTCATTTTGATTTAAAAAAATATTATCCGAGACATGTGGGATTAGGTTCAAGGACTCAATTGAGTCTTGCAATCGGTACTGCGATTGCCACAATAAAAGATATGGATATTCCTGTAAAAGAAATTACTAAAATGGTTGAGAGAGGTGGAACCTCAGGTATTGGGTGGCGAGGTTTTGAAACTGGGGGTTTTATTCTCGATGGAGGTCATGATTTTGGTGTGGGAAAGGAAAAAGAAGATTTCTTACCATCTTCTTCTGCCGGTTCAGCTAATCCCGCATTAACAATATCACGATATAATATTCCAGAAAATTGGAGATTTGTTCTTGTAATTCCTAATGTAAAACCTGGGGCACATGGAGAAGATGAGGTAAAGATTTTCAAGAATTATACTCCCATCCCAAGAGAAGAAGTTAACGAAGTTTCACATCAAATTCTAATGAAAGTCTTACCTGGAATCTTAAAGAATGATTTAAAATGCTTCGGAGAAGGCCTGAAGAGAATTCAAAGTATTGGATTTAAAAAAATTGAAATAAGCTTACAACACCAAATTGTGAGGGATATATTAATGTTTTTCGAGAATTATGGTGTAAAGGCTTACGGAATGTCTTCTTTTGGACCAAGTGTTATTGGTATTACAGAAACGGATGCAGAAGCAGAAAAATTAAAAAAATCTGTAGAAGAGTTCACAAAAGATATTGGCGGCCATTATTATATCTGTAAGCCCAATAATACCGGAGCAAAAATAGAATATATTGAATGAGATTCAATGTCAAATAATAACCTTAAAATCTATTTTTCACCTGATTTAAGTGATAGAGAACGAGCTTGTTTTGAAACGGGCATAAAACTCGGTGCTCTTTATCATATTTTAAGTGGCATTCCCATTTCTTCTAATGATAATATAATTAAATCTATTGAGGAAGGAATAGAAGCAGCAATTTCTTGCCAACCTTACGTAAAGTCAATCAATATTAATTTAGATAAAGAAAAAATTATAGGAGATAAGAATACTGAATTTGATTACGACGAAATAACTGGAAAAATAATTCGTGCAGAGCTCGTACTCGAATATAAATCAATAGAAATTTTAGCTAAAATCGATTGGATTGAAGATCTACAATATCCATTGATGTTTATTGAAAAAATTCACACAAAAAAGTAGATATTTCAACTAAGATTAGGTTAATAATTTATGTGATTTAAATTAGTCAGTATTGAAAATTTGAAGAAAATTACGAAATTAAGGATTAATCCATTAAATTACTGACATATTTGCTTACAAGGTCTATGGTTTTAAGCGCGCGTTTATTTTTACCAAACCGTTCGATATTTTCCATATGATCTATTATTTTTTCGTGAATTACATTAAATAAAGCGAATTCATTTTTTTCTTTAGC
>JBHLQY010000072.1:0-10761 GCA_048883105.1 Candidatus Thorarchaeota archaeon
AATTTTAAAATTTTTTTATTTTTATTTTTTCCTAGATATATGACATCTCTTTTCCACAGCATTTAGGTTTACTAATATAACCACATTTTTCACAACAGCATAATAATTCATCTTTAATAATCATTGATTGATCACAGCACGAGGGTATATCTTTTTCAGTTCCACAGATATCGCAAACTAATTTTGGAATTTTAATAACACCTCACTTAATAACTCTACTAATAACTAAACAAAATTTGCTAACTAAAATGCTCTTATTATATGATATAATTCCTTTGAAGCAATTAATTTCTAAAAAAAAGTGACAAGTAGCAAGTTCTTGTTAATTATTAAAAATCTATTTGGAATTATTTCTTTTTTCACAAAATTTAAAATCTGACATCCGCATTAATTCCAATAAACCCTCATGCAGAATTCTTACTCGTTTTTCCCATTCGAGAGGAGATTGAAATTGTTTTAACCATTCATTATAACCTAACTCTGTAATTTCTACCTTATACTTATCTGGGGTCTCCCATTCTAGCCCCTCCACTTCTATATATTGCTTTTTAATAGCCCAATTCCAAAAAAATAAAGGCCATGTGCAATAAAAACCGGTTGCGGTTTCATTTTTTACTCCCATAATTTTTTCACCTAATTCTTTAGTAAAAATGCTACACACAGATATAATATCTTTAATATCAAAGAATCCTAATATTTTAGAGACAACTTCATTAATAATAATTTCTGTTTTTTGTTGAGTTGAGGGATGAGTATCGAATGCTCTTGAAGTACGACCTATGTGTAAATAATCCACATCTATGTTTTTGTTAAATAAATTAGTAATTTCGTTTGGATAAGCATGAATCCAATGGATTAATCTATCAAAATCGATATAAAATATTTTTTCAGTTTGTTGTTTTTCTATATTATTTAAAGTTGTCTTAAGTGCTTTTCGATACATGTCAATTTGTCTCATACTTGACCCAATAATTACCATAAAGCCCTCTTGAGATAGAAATTTATAGACTTTTTCAGAAGTAGTTGGGGTTAAGCAAACGACAGTCTTTATGAAGAGTTTGCTAATGATAGAAGCAACTTTCTTCAATAAATTTTTCAGTTTAAATTCAGGATCATGAAGGGTGGAGCATAATAAAAAATTAGTTGATTTAATCATAATATAATTCAAAAAATTTTTAGTTTAATTATGCTCTCAATTTATTTCTCCCAGGACCGCATAATAACATGCGTGTTTGTGTTAACAATTCCATCGATTAAGTCAATTTTCTTAGCAAAAGCTTCGTATAAGTCGTCTGATGAATCCACCTCAATTTCAGCAAGAATATCATAATCTCCCGTCAATGAGAAAATTTTTTTAATTTCGGGAATCTTTTTAAATTCTTCAATTACTTTTGTCATAGCCATATGATGAACCTGACAGAATATAACTGCCCTTATTGTCATATATGAAACCAGTTACATTAAGATATTTTGTAGATTTTATTAATAAAAAGTATCATAATATTTTTAATTTCCTCTAAATTTCTTAGTTTTTCATTTACTAAACTATAAAAATCTCTAATTGAATTTGTTCTTATATTTACTAATATATCATGCATTCCTACTAATGATTGGATTGAATAGATTCCATTAAATTTTAATATTTTTAGAGCTAAACCTTTCAATGTTCCCTTTTTTTTATTTAAGAGTAAATAAGCGTTAACCTTATTTGTTGACTCGTGAACATATCGTAATAATATTGACATTATTAATAAAAATAAAACGATTGTTAAAAACATTAAAGGAAAAGAATCAACTCTAAAAAGTACTCCAAAAAAAAGCCCACCAATTGGCTCAATTATGGTCAAAATACAATTCCATTGACGATATGTTAGATTGTATGGACTCCATTTAGCGTAAGCAATAAATATTAAGAGATAAGGAACAATAGTAGAAAGAAGAATTAGCAAGATAATCTCCCAAAGAAAAAAAATTTGAATAATAGACGAAATATCATTAAAAAATTGCCCTATTTCAAAGGTTAAATCGGTTTGAACAGGGATTAAGTATAAAATGAAAATAAATGGAAACATTAAAGCGATTCCGGTTAGAAATGTTAGAGAAATTTTAATAAGTAGCCTTGGTATCTTATAACTATCATTTTTATTTATTATTTTTATCTCTTCTTTAGAATATACGTCTCTATCTACTGTAATTTGAAAAAATGCTAGAGATAATGTAAAAAGAATAATATAAAGAAAACCTATTTGTGTGAATCTAGCAGCGGGTTCCTGTGCCTTAATAGAAATTATAATCCCTATTGAAAATATTAATATTATGATGTAAAGACTTTTAAAAAAATCTAACTTTTCGGATTGAGCGCCATGTTCGTAAAACGCTATTATTATTATAGATAATTGAAATCCAATCATAGTCAATGATATAGTTGTAATTTTTAAAGCTAAAAAGAAGAAGATTAACTGCGCAATTATTCCAAAAAATCCCATAATCGCAAAATAGAAGACATATCTAAGATTTAGAAAGCTTTCATTTTTAGAGATGGTAAATTTAAATAATTCCTTTAATGAAATAGGTTCTTTTTTAGTATATTTATTATTTATTAATACAAATAGAACTGCTAATGCAAATAAAATAACACCAGATACAAAAAACCGTAGAAAAATAATTGTTATAATTGAAATTTCATTAAATAATCCATATACGATAACTGGTATAAGACTCCAGAGAGTATTTGCTGCTATAATATAAAAAATATGTTTATTTTCCATATTTTCAATTTTATTTATTTTTATAAAAATTTAATCTTGATCTATTATAATTATTATATTATAGATAAGACAAGACTATTATTAGAAATTATTTATGCCAAGAATTTTAATTACAGGGGCCACAGGTTTTATTGGAAGGTATCTTATTAAATATTTTATTGATAAAGGATTTCAAATCATAGCACATGGAAGTTCAAATGAATCCATTAATAAACTTAAAAGTCACCTATTGAATAATAATATAGATTTTAAAAACATTGATTTTTGGCAACAGAATTTTTTAGATAATGAATGGGATTTTCCTAATTTCTTGAAAATTAATAATATAATTCATTGTGCTGCAGCTACTAAAGTAAGAGAAGGCACAATTGAAAATTATGATAAATATTTTAGCTTAAACGTGTTAGCAACCAAAAAATTAGCAAAAAAAGCCTTAAATGCAGATATTGATCACTTTATTCATCTATCAACCGGTCAAGTTTATGGGATACCTCCTTCCTTTCCCTTTACAGAAGATACGCCTAAAACTCCAATTAATTTATATGGATTTACTAAATTAATGGGTGAAAATATAATACTCTCTTTTGGGATTTTAGGCTTAACATACACAATAGTAAGACCGTTCTCTGTTTACGGAAAAGGACAACACAATATACTTTCAATAATTAAAAATAAAATAATGAACGATGAAACCTTAACTATTTTTGGGGATGGAACGCAATCTCGAGCATTTACACATGTTAACGATATATGTGAAGCAATTGGCATCATTCTTAATAATCAGAGATGTTTCGGCGAAGAATATAACTTATCTGGTACAAAAGAATATTCAATTAATGAATTAGTAAAGTTTTTCTCCAAAAAATTAAAAAAGAGACCAAAAATAGTGTATAAAGAAGCTAACGTAAATGAATTAAAACGAAATATAGCGGATACTAGCAAAATTCAGAGGTTAGAGTTTAAGTTTAGAAAATCTCTTGAGAAATTTATTGAAAATGAATTAATTAAACTCAATTCTTAAGAAATGCATTGTTCGAGGTAGAGTAATCGATCTAAAAAAGCGAGTGCTAAATAAAATATTATATTTATTTGGACTTCTGCGGCTAAATGTTCAAGTTCCCAAGAGTCTTTTTGTTGATTATGTTCCCCAAGATTTAATAATTCTGCCACGCCGTAATTAGCAATGAAATTCTTATAATTGTATAAGAAAACTTTTTCTTTGCCAAAATGACGACAAATATCTAAATCATCAAGATATTCTTTATCGTCCATGTAATCAGTATCGTTAAAAATTTTTTTTAATGTTCCAATGAATATATAATGTTCGCCAGCCGAAAAATCACCGCATTCCTTCTCAGTCATTCCAACTCGATGATAAAAATTGTATGCAGATAAGATATTTAATTTCTCATCTTCCACTTGACCAAATATATTTTTTTTCACGTTCTCTGAAATATCTTCAACAGAATCACCCATACTTACTATCGCCGCTCCTACTCTATAAACCATCGTAATAGAAAAGTCCCAAACAATATTTAGACTATATATATTCCGAATAAATAATTCAATATCTCCATCCCCATCTAATTCGTCTAAATAAGGTGTTATTCTTATAATTCCTGCCTCTTTTCCATCTTCTTGAATTTCTTCAACTAAATTTTCTACATTTTTATTCGCTTCTTTTATTTCTTCCTTTGTTGGATAATTCTCTATAAAATAATTAATACTAGTTATTATGGATTTTTCTCTGACTTTTTCAACATATTTTACAGGAGGTTCAGCATCTACAACGAAAGCTTTAACAAATGAACTTTCAAATATCCCCTCATCAATAAACCATTGTTTGAACTTTTCATAAAGAGGTAGAAATTCATCTGTATTATCCATATTAATGAATGGATCCTCAGAAGCTATGAGAGAAAAGTAAAGGTTAACACCATGAGCAATAGCTAATTTATATTTATCCATAAGACCACTCTTATTCAAAGTTCGAGCGTTTATAGCAGGCATAAAACCAATATTATAAATACTACAAATTTCGTAGATGGCTTCATCATCTGGCAAATCAAAAGGATCTGTCCAAAATATTAATTCCGGTTTAGTTTTTGGTTTTATCGTAATTTTATTTTCTGGGACCGTCAAGCTAAATATACTTACTATTGCTAAGGAACTTAGAATTAGAATTAAAAAAACTCTTATCTTATTTATCCTTGATTTCTTCTTTTTCTTTTTTTTTTCCTTAATGAATTTCAAGCAAAAATAATTTCCTATGATTCCAATCAAAAAAAGAATTATCATTAGAGTTTTTAGAACTATCAAGGATTTTAAACGAATCAGGAAGATAATTCCAGCTCCAGAAATAAATGAAATACAACTAAAATACAACATCCTGAAATTTCTATGTCTTATTCCTAAATAAAATATAATAATATTTATGGAAATCGTTGCTATTTGCCAAAATAGGATATATGTAAAATCTAAGAAAAGCAACCTTGAAAATACAGAAAGTAGAATCAGTTCGAAGAATGAGAACAACCAAATTGAAATTATTAGAAAAAAATAAATTGAAATAAATTGCTTCTTTAGATATTTCCTAAGATGTAGTTTCTGTTTCATTCTTAGAGATTTCATCAGATTGTTTGGCTATTACAAATAATTGATTGATTATTAAATATTTTTTAATTTTTAATAACAATTACACTTTTTAGCAATAAAACTAAAACATATAAATTCTAAAGGGTTTTTAAAATCAATTATTAACTATGAAACTTGAGTTAAATTGAACGAAGAATTAGAAAAACTTTCGAAAGACAAGTTAATTGATTATATTGAAGATATATCTAAAAATTGGTTAGCGATTGATGGCACTTGGTTTTTAGCAGTAGAAGAAAAATTCGGTATTGAGCACGCTATTGAACTCGATACAAAGTCGTGGGAACGATTTACTATCATTGAAGCTGAAAGAATTATGGAAAGATTTAAAATTCCTTACGGGGGGGGAATACCTGCACTTATTAAAGCTCTAAAATTCCGAATTTACGCTAATATCAACAAGCAAGAAATTATTGAGGTTTCAGATAACAAATGTGTATTCCGTATGAAAGATTGTAGAGTTCAATCTGCAAGGAAACGAAAAGGCCTACCTGACTTTCCATGTAAATCAGTTGGTTTAGTTGAATATAATGGATTTGCCAAAACTATTGATTCAAGAATTCAAACCAAATGTATTTGTTGTCCTCCAGATCCTCACCCAGAAGATTGCTATTGTTCGTGGGAATTTACAATTAACGATTTTTAGTTTTAAATAGTGTAAAAATGCTAATAGTTAAAAACAAAATATCATAAATATTAAAATATAAAACACTTTAAAACAAAATTTTAACAAAAAATGATTTGAGTGGAGAGATTCATGTCTGAAAATGAAATTAGAAATCAAATAGCTTCGAAAGAAGATCAAATTACAAAAATTGAGGAAGAAGCTAGTAAAAAAGAAGCTGCCGCCGATAATGAAGTTGCTGCTGATTTTGACGCGAAGATAGCAGAAGTTGAAACTAAATTATCTGCCGAAGAAACTAGTTTTGAGGAAGCTTCCTCAAAAGCAGCAGAATGGATAGCAAAAAAGAAGGAATTATCTATTAGTGCTAAAAGCTTGAAAGCTGAGTACAAACTATTAAATAAAGAAAAATCATTAGCTCTAAAAGCAAAATTAAAGGAAATTAACCTTGAAAAGAAAAATAAGATCGCCCCACTTAACAAAGAAATTAAAGCTCTACTAAAAGAATTGAAAGTCTTGGAAAAAGTAGCTTCTCGAGGAGGATAAGACTAGTTACTAGTGAATTACTTTTTCTTTTCTTATTTATTTTTTTAAAAGCAAGAGCAAAAATGAGAGAACCTCTTACACCAGAAAAAATATACTACGACGTCAAACATGGCAAATTAAATAAATTCGAAGCCATCGAATTGCTAATTTCCTTAATCGAAGGAAGTAATGAAGCAAAAGATCGGGAGAAATGTTTGAATGTATGCAAACAATTAAATTTAAAAAATGAAAGAATTTTTAAAATTCTTGAAAATAGCCTAATCTCAGACGAAAATCCATTAGTCAGGAGTGCAGCAGCAAGAGCAATTTTTAGCAATTTTCTTAAAGATGATTTAAGCTCGTTGAAATGGGCGATTCAGCACGAGAAATCACCCATAGTGCTAAAAACTATTTTTGATTTTTTTAAAAATATCGATAATCAGAAATTTAAATTTTTGAATAAAGAATTACAAAAGTGGATTGAAATATTCGCATTAGCTATCGGTCTCGTTCCAAATGAAGCAAAATTTATTTTGGATTTAGAAGCTTTATTCGCTAAAGACGTAGAGAATTACGAAATTAATACTGAAACTTATAATTTTTATCAATCTTTAACTGATGATGGTGAACCGTGGCTTGAAATAAAAAATAAGCACATCACAGGATTATCTCTCAATTTTTACAATTGGAGGTTTGTAAAAGAAAATACAGAATACGTTGATTATCTCTTAAGTTTAATTCATCTAAATTTATTTCTATCTGCGCTTAAAAAGTTAAATATAAATCAAAATAAAATTCGAGAAATCCCTAATTCAATAGGCTCGTTAGCATCGCTAGAAAAGTTAAATTTAAGTCGGAATAATATCCGAAATCTTCCTAAATCAATAGGCTCGTTACATTCACTCAAAAAGTTAGATTTAAGTCGAAATGATCTTCAAGAAATTCCTCAGTCAGTTTTTAAACTGACTTCGCTCAAATGGTTGGATTTAAGTCATAATAATATTAAAGAAATTCCCGAATCGATAGTTAACCTTGAATCATTAACCGAATTAACGTTAAACCGTAATAATATCAAGGATATTCCAGATTCAATTAAACCATTCTTGAATTCACTTGAATATTTTAGCTATTAATAAAGGACAAAAAGAAATATTCTCTTTTTTTCTGATAATTAAACGATTAGATAATTATTTATATAACAAAAAATAAAATTTCATCAATTATTTTAATTCAAAAATAAAGTGAAAAATAATGGCAGAAAAAGAGGAAAGAAAAATTAATGGTGGAGATGTTTTAATTAAGTGCCTCCTTCAAGAAAACGTAAAACACATGTTCGGAATTCCTGGCGGGCAGTTTTTAAATATGTACGATGCTATATATAGATGGGGTCGGGAACAAGGCATAAATACAATCTTATTCCGACATGAACAAGCAGCAGCCCATGCAGCAGATGCCTATACAAGAGTGAGCAACAAACCAGGCATATGTTTTGGTACAGTCGGTCCGGGCGCCACTCATCTTGTTCCTGGCGTAGCAACTGCGTGGAGCGACAATATTCCTATAATTGCCATAGTACCTCAAGTCAATAGTAAGTATGAAGATTCTTTTACTTTACAAGGAAATTTAGACCAATTAGCATTGTTCAAACCGATAACAAAATATCAAAAAAGTGTTCGCAAAATCGAAAATATTCCCGATGCCGTTCATAAAGTATTTCGCGAGGCTACTGGTGGACGACCAAGGCCGGTATTATTAGAGATTTTTGAAGATGCCTTTCTTGCGGATATTGAAGAGGATAAAATACCAATCTTTTCTTCAGATGCTTATAGGGCCATTGGAAAACCTACTGTTGATAATGAAACTGTTAAAAAAGCGTTAGATCTTATAATAAAAGCTGATAAACCTTTAATTGTGTCTGGTGGTGGTGTTGCAAGAGCAGAAGCGTGGAATGAGCTGCAAGAATTTGCAGAATATTTACAAATTCCGGTAATGACTTCCCTCATGGGAATTGGTACGATATCAAATAAATCAAATTGTCTAATTGGTGCTTCAGTGGCAGGCCCAGGCTTGAAGGCGGCAGCAGAAGCTGATGTTATTTTAACTCTTGGCAGCAAGTTTTCATATGTACTGGGGCATGGTGAAGAACCCTTTTGGAAGAACAGCCAAATACATATCCAGGTTGATATTGATCCAACCATAATAGGGAGGGCTAAACCAATAACATTAGGCATTGTGAGTGATTGCAAATTATTCCTGAAGCAAATTCTTGAGGAGGTTAAGAAGACTCAAAAGGTGGAAAAACGAGATTGGTTAGAATCTCTTACGGAGTTGAGAAAAACAACGATCAATACCACGAATAAAAAAGCATCAAAAGATAAAATACCAATTCTCCCAAATAGATTGGTTAAGGATATATTAGAATATATTGATGATGATACTATATTAATTATCGATGGTGGAGACATCGCAGCGTATACTGTAGAACAAATAGATTTTTACAAACCCCGCAAACCACTGTCTACGCTTCAAGCCATATGTATGGGCCATCTTGGCACATCTGTAGGGTATGGTATTGGTGCAAAATTAGCGAAACCCGATAAGCAGGTAATATCAATTTCTGGAGATGGTAGTTTTATGATTAATATTCAGGACCTTGAAACTGCTGTTCGTTTAGGATTAAAAAATTTAACATTTGTAATTGCAAACAACAATGCTTGGGGGATGATTAAAAGTGGTCAAAAATTAGCTATGGGAAAACGCTTTATAGATGTTGATCTACCAGAATTTAATTTTGCGAAATGTGCTGAGGGATTTGGATGTTATGGTGAAATTGTAACTGATCCCAATGAAATAAAGCCTGCTTTAGATCGTGCTAAAAATTCGAATAAACCAGCGGTATTAGATGTTAAGATTGCCTTTGCGACACCTGATGCTACTAAATTGTTGCTTTCAATGGGCGTTTTATAATATAATTATTTTATTAAGAGATTTTAAAAGAATAAAAGTTCAACAATAAAAAGGTGGAAAATTATGAGAGGTGCATTTTACGAGGGTGTACGTAAAATCGTAATAAGGGATGATTTTCCCAAACCAACTATTCAACCGGACGAAGTATTAATTAAAGTAAAATATTGCGGTATTTGCGGATCAGGTATTGAATCCTATAAAATGGCGGGGATGTATTCTTCAGGAATAATTCTTGGACATGAATTTTCAGGGGAAATTGTTGAAGTCGGTGACAAGGTAAAAAAGTTAAAAATAGGAAATCGAGTAACAGCAAATCCAACACTTCCATGTAGCGACTGTTATTGGTGTAATCGCAATCAAGAGAACATGTGTAAAATTCATAACAACGCCTTAGGTATATTTACAAATGGAGCTATGGCAGAATATATTAATGTGAATGCAGATAGAATTCATATCTTGTCAGATTCTATATCTTATGAGGAAGGTGCTACGATTGAGCCATTATGTGTTGGACTCTATGCGGTTCAAGAGTCCGGTATCAAAATGGGAGAAAGTGCTGCCGTTTATGGTGCTGGAACTATTGGTTTAATGACAATTAACGCATTAAAAGCAGTAGGCGCCGATATCTATGTTTTAGAACTCCTAGAATCCAAGCACAAATTAGCATTAGAATTAGGTGCTGATAATGTATTTAGCCCAAAAAATTGGAAAAAAATTCATAGATTAACGAATAGAAGAGGCCCTGATCATGTTTTTGATTGTGTAGGGATCGGTGAGACAATTACATCAAGTATTGATCTTGTTCGATATGGAGGGCATATAACAATCGTAGGTATGAATCCGGAACCTTTCGAGATTAAAAATTTTTATGGGATGGCTGCTGGAAATAAATCACTGAGAGGTATATATGGTTATATTAATGATACATTTGGAACTGCTATTAATTTATTAGAAAAGGGAAAAGTAAATGTAAAACCGATGATTTCAAAAATTATTAAGCTGGACGAAGTTCCCGAAATTTTTGAAATCTTGTCTAAACCACATGATGAAATAAAGGTTCTTGTTGAGATTGATTAAATTTTAAATAATGATTTTTTAATTTTATTTTTTTAACATAAATGGTCGTTCTATTTGATTAAAAACTAAATTGGCTGTAAAATTCACACCATTAGCATAAATATATTTATTCGATTCAATTGGTTTAATATTTTTAAAGAATTCTCTGAG
>JBHLQY010000073.1:0-10546 GCA_048883105.1 Candidatus Thorarchaeota archaeon
AATATTGCTTGAACGATCCTAGTGAGACAAATAAAACCGCCGAAATTTTAGGAAAAATGGCAAAACAATTAGGATGGGTAAATTGGGATGAAGATGATAAAGAAGCTACTTACGTACTTATTGATAAAGTAAAAGAATTGCAAAAAGAGATTGGATTTTCGACGAAACTTCAAGATTTAGGAATCTCAAAAGACGAGATGGAAAAAAATATGGATATGTTAGTTGGGCTATGTTATCAAAGTCCTGTATGCACCGCAGGCCCTCGATCGCCATCTATGGAAGACTGGAAAAATCTCTTTAGATACCCATACGACGGGAAGGATGTAGATTTCTAATTATTTTTTTTTTCTAAAAAATATTAATACAGTTCTTAAGTGAAAATTGGGCTATTGCCTATTTAAAGGGATAAAATAAAAATAAAAAAAAATAGAGAGTTATTGGAATTTTCTTCCATTTTTTTTTGTTAATCTTAGATTCCATAATTAGTAAATAATTTTTATCGTAGCTTAGAAAGAATAAAAATAAGCGAGAAATAGAGGAGAAATAGATTCTTCGTTAATTTCAAAATCTTACATTTATTATTTACAAGCAGATTAAAATATTTACTTTTTTTAATAACCTCTTCTTCTTGGATAACTTGGACGCGGACCTCTCTTTGTCACTACTACGTCGCTTGCTTGTGGTCCTTTTTTACCTTCAATAATATTGAACTCAACTTCGTCTCCTTCAAATATTTTTTTAAATTCGTCTGAATCCCCTTTAATTCCGCTGTAGTGGACGAAAACATCTTGCGACCCGTCGTCTAAAGTTATAAATCCATAGCCTTTTCGGCTATCAAACCATTTTACTGTTCCTTTTTCCATTCTTGTTACCTATTAAATGTTCCTACAAAATTTATGTTTCATTGTTTCAAAAGAGAAACAATCATTGCTAAAAAGTATTGGTTCGTAATAAATAATTGGATTTCTGTTTTTTTGAATTTTAAATACAACAGATTTTTTAATAGATTAATTTATTTATTCATTTTTCAAGATAAATTCAGAATCATCATCGCTAAGATTTCCTTCAATTTGACCGCTTCCTATCAAATCAAAAATTAATCCGATTATTTCCTCTTTAGGTATTTTTAAAAAATTTTCGATATACTCAATTTTTACTTCTTGTTTTGCCTTAATAATCCCGAGCAACCTTTCTTTAGGGTCAATCTTAATTGGTACATGTGTAGTATGAAGAAGATCCTCATCCGCTAATGTTGTTATTCCTTTTTGAGCGACTTTTCCTTCTAAGTCTCCTAATTCTTGAACCCTATTTAATTCAGTCAACTTATCTCCACCTATATGACTTCTTATTTTTCTTATAGATTTTGACAATCGTTTTAAGCCTAATTTTTTTCCTCCCTTAGATCTAGGAGATTTTAATAGTTTCGTGGTTTTTTCTGCCACTGCGTCTAAATCTTGAACACCCGTTAATTCAGATAATTTATCTTGAATTATACTGCTTACATTCTCGCTAACTGGTTTTGTCACGGATTTTGATACTCCCCTCATGTGTTTTTTTATCAATCCCTTAGACTTAGAAGAGATAAGTGGTTCCTTTACTCTCGATATCGAAAGATCTCTTTTTAGTAATTTCTTTTGGATAAGCTTAATTATTTTAAGGATATTTTCGATTTGACACTTCAGATCCATATCTTGAGCAGCTAATAATGCATCTTGATAAAAATTCAGCGACTTATCAAATTCTTCTAATTTAAAGGCATTATCAGCCTTTTCCATTAAAGAATCGAATTTATCAATATCCTTAGTATCATCTGACGATAAATTATAATTTATAATTTTTTTTATATTATTTAATCTCTCGCCCTCAGATAAAGAAGAAGGCAACTGTTTTATTAATAAATGAGCCTCTAGGTAATATTTTAGTTTTACCAATGTTTTTAATTTGAGCTTGATCTCGTCCAAATTATCTAAATCTATTTTTTTAAAATAAGGAAGAGCTAAATCGTATTTTTTTAAACTATAATAAATGAGACCAATTTTCTTCTTTATGCGTAATTTAAAATCGTGAGCATCAGGAGATATTAAGCCATCTTGAATTGGCAGATTTTTAAGTGATAGCAAATAATATTTCAATACCTTTTCTATGTTGTTTAAATTTTTATAGATATTTCCGATAGAATAATAATATTGATATTTCTTCTCAATGTCTAAATTATTAGCTATTTTAAGTAAATTCTTGAGTATAAAAATAGAATATTCATATTTTTTCTTGTCGTAATAATAATTAGCTAAGTTATTTAACTCATATACCGATGCTTTCCCAACACTTTCCATACAACACATAAAACATATCGGAAGTTTAAAGATTGGAAATAATCCGCATTTTTTACATTCCATCAGATCTAGCAATAACAGACTTTTAATATTTTCATTTTTTATTTTCAGTTTAGAAACATAATCGAGCTTCTTTTCTAGTTCTGTAATAAGTTCTTGTCTTTTAAGAGGAATAGAATCTTCGTAAAATTGGTTTAAAATATCAATATCAGTATAATTAAAACTCTCTAGTCGCGCCAATATCATTTCAAATTTGGAATCGGCTTCTTGTTGAATTTCCATTTGTAGCTCACGTTTAATAAATTAAAATTTTATAAATATAGCTTTTACCCTATACCTTACATAATACTAGTGCAGCAATTGATTATTTAAAAATTAGTAAAATCTTAAATAACAATATATCAAAATAATAAATCAATTATTAGAATTTAAAACAATAAATTAAAATTAAGCAAATAATTTTCTTGTTCGCTGCTACGTAGAAAAATTTCCAGAAGCAAAATAACATAATGTGAAAATATTATGGGTAAATGGGAGGAATTAGATAATAATTTAAATAGATATCTCCGTTTAGCTACTTTTCCTATTGGTGTAAAGTTGCTTGAAGACTCAGAAGAATTAAAAAAAGTAAAATTTTTAAAAAGACCAGAGAAGAAGATTGTCTTATGTCAAATGTTTAGTTATTCTAGGTATTATGGGTGGACAATGGGTTGTATTAAAGAGGATAATTTATGCCCTCTTGCAGAAATTACGCTAGGGTTTGAAAAAGCACATAGACTTTTTGAGGAGGGTGCTTTTTTTGTAGGAAGATATAATGAAACTAAAGAAGCTGCTAAAAAGACTACAGCAACGATGCCTAAAATACCACACGGAAAGTTTTCTGCTATATTATCAGGTGCTTTAAATCGAATAGATTTTGACCCAGATTTAATCTTGATTTGGGGGAATTCCGCTCAGATAATGAGAATAATTCAGGGCAGCTTGTGGAAAGAAGGTGGCAGAATTTCAATGTCAACTTTTTGCGATGGTGTTTGCGCAGATACTATTTCACAAGTATATCTTACAGGTGAATTACAAATTGCTTTCCCTTGTCTTGGAGATCGTCGTTACGGAAAGGCTGCAGATAGTGATTTAATAGCTTCCATACCATTTGGGAAAGTTAATGAAATAATTGAAGGAATGGAAAAAACCCATAAAGCAGGAACGAGATTTCCTATACCATATCAAATCTCAACGCCAGATTTTTTCGTTAAATTGAAAAAACAATTGGATAAGGCTAAGAAAGATTGAATTTGTAGTATTTTTTATTTTTTTCCTTTCAAAAAAAAATCTTTTTTTGCAATAAAGCAATTTTAAAATTACTATGGTAAACACTAATGAAAGTGAAAAACTGCTTTATTTAGATCCTAATCAACCTATTGAAAAAAGGGTTGAAGATTTAATCTCAAGAATGACTATAAAAGAAAAAGTTGCTCAACTCGGTTCTCAATATGCGCCATCATTAATGGAATTGAATGATTTATCCCATGAAAAAATGAAAAGATTAATTAGTCAAGGAATTGGCCAAATCACTAGAATTGGCGGCACTATGAATATAATGCCGGCAGAATCAGTTAAAATTGCTAATGGTATTCAAAAATTTTTAAAAGAACAGACTCGCTTAGGAATTCCTGCTATTGTTCATGAAGAATGTTTATGTGCTTATACAGCTAAAAAAGCCACAGTCTTTCCTCAAATCATAGGAGTGGCGTCGACATGGGATCCAGAATTAGTAGAAGCTATGACAAGAAAAATCGGTGAACAGATGCGCACCGTTGGAGCACATCAAGGGCTATCTCCTGTTCTTGATATTGCGCGCGATCCAAGATGGGGGCGCACTGAAGAAACTTTTGGCGAAGATCCATATCTCGTATCGCGGATGGGTACAGCCTATGTAAAAGGGCTACAAGGTAATTCGCTTAAGACTGGTATAATTGCTACTGGGAAACATTTTTTAGGTTATGGATTATCTCAAGGAGGTAGAAATTGGGGTCCATCTTTTATCCCCAAAAGAGAATTATTGGAAGTGTTCGCTAAACCTTTTGAAGCAGCAATTCACGAATCTAATATAGGTTCAATCATGAACTCATATAGCGAAATTGATGGAATTCCTTGTGGGATTTCGCGCGAAGTTCTAACTAATTTATTACGCAATAAACTTGGTTTTAAAGGAATGGTTGTTTCAGATTACGCTACAATCGAACTTAATTGTAAAATTCATCGAGTGGCAATGAATTTAACAGAAGCTGCGATTCTTGCATTCAATGCGGGTCTTGATGTGGAACTACCAAGAACAGCTGGTTATGGGAGACCATTTGTCAGAGCTGTTAAAAAGGGAAAGATTAGCGAAGATGCATTAAATCAATCCGTTTCCCGTATATTAACGAAAAAATTTGAACTTGGTCTTTTCGAAAATCTTTATGTTGATGAAGATCAAGAAAAAATCGCGAAAGTCTTTTCGAATCCAGAGAATAAAAAATTAGCGCGTGAAATTGCTCGTAAATCTATAGTATTATTAAAAAACGACGATAATCTTTTGCCCCTTAAAAAAGACTTAAAATCAATTGCTATAATTGGTCCAAATGCAAATAGTGTGCGTAATTTACTGGGTGATTATACGTATGTAGGTCAATTTGAAGCCACAGTGAGTAATGCAACTGGCGTTTCTGAACTTGACGAAGAACAAGTGACTCTATTAAAACAAATATTTGATGAAAAAGATCCAGACGCATTCACGAGAAATTCATATGACATCATAAGCATTTTAGATGCTATAAAAGAAAAAGTGTCAAAAGGCACGGAAGTCAATTATGCCAAGGGCTGCGAAATTCAAAGCGATGATAGGAGTGGATTCAAAGAAGCAATTGAATTTTCAAAAAAATCGGAAGTTGTGATTCTCGTAATGGGAGAAAAAGCTGGGATGACAATAGAATGTACCAGTGGCGAATCTCGTGACCGTTCTTCTTTAATCCTTCCTGGCGTACAAGAAGAACTAGTTCGGGAAATTCACGCTACAGGCGTCCCAATCATCTTAGTGTTAATAAATGGTCGTCCTCTATCAATAGCTTGGGAAAAAGAAAATATTCCCGCAATATTAGAAGCATGGTTGCCTGGAGAAGAAGGTGGTAATGCAATTGCTGATATTTTGTTTGGTGATTATAATCCTGGAGGAAAATTACCAATCTCTTTTCCACGAAGTGTAGGACAAATTCCAATTTATCATAATTGCAAACCTACTGGGGGCATTTCTGTCTGGGCATGGAATTATGTAGAAGAAAATACGACTCCTTTATTTCCGTTTGGATATGGTCTAAGTTATACTCAATTTGAGTACTCCAATTTAAAAATGAATAAATCTGAGGTTGATTCTATTGATAGTATTGAAATTTCTGTGGATATTAAAAATATTGGAAAAGTTAAAGGTGATGAGGTAGTTCAATTATATTTACACGATCAAGAAGCGACTGTTACACGACCGATTCAAGAATTATTTGGTTTTAAAAGGATAACATTGGACCCTGGAGAACAAGCTACGGTCACTTTTACTATTTCAATGAAGCAACTTGGATTCTACAATGAAAATATGGAATATATTATAGAACCCGGAAATATTAGTGTTTACATAGGTAGCACACACGCTAATCACGGCTCAGGACAGTTAGACCTTTTTAAAGATCTTCTCGCTCAGAAAGACGTGAAATTGAAAGGTAAATTCAAAATAACTGGAGAAACCATAGATTTGAGTCAAGATAAGGAATTTTTCTCTACTATTGTTGTTAAAAAAAAGGATAAATAAGTTTTTTTACTTATTTTATTAAGCCATAGGCTGATTTTAAACTTTTTTCTGCGTCATTAACTATAGAATTGATAATGTTCGATACAGTTTTTATGCTATTTATAATTCCAATACTTTGCCCTAACAGAACTGCTCCATCTTCAGTATCTCCTTCATATATCACTCGGTAAGCCATTGATTCTTTAAGTAATTCTTCTTGAGACCAACTCGTCTCTTGAGCAATCTTTTCTTCTTTACTTGCAACAAGATCGTGATGTAGAGCATATCTATTTTTCCATAATCTTATTGGACCAAAGAAACCGGTGACTAAAACTGTGTCTTGAGCTTTCGCAGGTGGTACAATATCCTTATATGTTTGATGGAATTCACTTTCAGTTGAAGCGATAAATCTTGAACCCATAGCAACAGCTCCTGCTCCCATAGCTAGCGCAGCTGCCATACCTTCGCCTGTTGCAAAACCTCCACACGCAACAATAGGAATGTCAGGATATTTTTGTAATACTTGTTGTAAAAGGACTAATGTGCTAACTTTTTCGTAAGATTGATGCCCTCCACCCTCACCTCCAGTTATTACCAAACCATCCACTCCCGTATCAACGCATTTATCCGCAAGCCATAATGCAGGTGCAACGTGGAAATGTTTAATATTTGAACCACTTTCTTTCAATCTTTGAAAAGGTTTACTTTGTGGCAGCATTCTTGATGATCCAGCACTTGTAATCGCATAGATACATTGTTCTTTTAGTTTTGGGTTCTCCATAATAAATTTAGGGATTTTCCGGCATAATTGTTGAGCATCTGGCTGTATCCTTGCAGTTCTAATATTAAATCCAAATGGTTTATCAGTATGCTCTACTACAAATTCCATACTCTTTTTCATTACCTCAATTGTATTGCCTTCCATGGCTTTTTGAGTAAAATCAGAAGCATGGCTTATCACACCGAGGCCGCCAGCTTCAGACACTGCTACTGTTAACTCAGTAGTGTAAAAAGGTCCCATGGGCGCTGCAATAATGGGATGTTTAATTCCCAACATTTTGGTTATATTTGTTTCAATTACCATACCATACTTACCTCTCTTGATTAATCTTTCAGAAATGAATTAATTAAAAATAGAATTTTAGAATTAAAAAAATTATATGTTTGATGAAAAAGACATTTTACATATTACTTAGTAAAATCTATAAATATTTAAATTAAGGTTTCTATAAACGAAATTATGTCCTCTTTTGATGTAATCGTAATTGGCACAGGAATTTCGGGGGCATCATTTGCGTGTAAAATTTCTAAATACGCAAAAACATTGGTTCTTGAAGCTAAAGACGAAAAGGACATTTCTGTTACGACTAACATTTTTCCTGAACACAACAGACGGTTTTTAAGCGAAGTAGACTACTCTGATAAATCACTTTTTCCATGTGTTCATTATAAAATCAATTATATGGATAAAAAATACTTTGGAGTCGTTGATTCGACCGAATTTGGAGAGCCCTTTGGATACATAAGTCATTCTGAAAATATTTTAAGAAATCTACTTCAAAAATGTGAAAATCAAGGTGGCATAATCAAGTATAATGAAAAAGTATCAAAGGTTAAAAGAACTAGCGAAAAAGTTGAAGTTTTAACTAGTAAAGGTCAGTCTTATTCAGGAAAGCTTTTAGCCATTGCTACTGGTTCGCATTATTTTGAATTACAAAAGTCTTTGGGATTTAGCGTTCCAGATTCATATATGGGAATTCATACGCATCTCTACGGCGACGAGGATATATTAAACGAGAATCTAGAATGGAATTATGTTTTTCATATTAATCGAAATATCAGTCAAAATGGCCCTTTATTTTTTAACAAGGGAAAAGAAAGACTTTTTTTAGGATTTTTGGGTAATCCGAAGGATAATTCTGCTGAAATTGTAAATAAATTAGATAGAATCTTAAATAACTATCAACCAATCCAACCTTTTATTAGAGGATTAAAAAGAGGTCCAAAAACCATTGTTGGTAAAATATCAAAGCATCCTCTTGAAATATTATCTAACGATCGAACGTTGGTATTAGGAGAAGCAGGGGGTTTAGTTACAGCATTTTTTTACGAAGGTTTTTTAGGCGGGCTTGCGTCTGCTGATATTGCTACCTCAGTGTTAAAACCATTATTAGAAGCAAATAGTAATTTTACTCGTGAAGAATTAAAAAAATACGATCAAAAACTTTATCAAGTTTTAATAAACACATATTTTAAAACAAATCTCGCATCAGAATATTTATTTTATCAATCTGGGCCTAAAATTAAGATTTTATGGGAGACTTATTGTAAATTTATCAAAGAAAGTAGAACCCTCCGAAGGTATATATGGGAGGCAATACGACGCCATGATTTAGAAAACCATGATCTGTCTCGAGACAGATGGACAGGTGAGCAAATATTTAAAAAGCTCCCTTTCTTGGCAAAAGCAACTACTCTTACTCATTTTTTAAAAGCTTTAATGAAATAGAATTTAAGTTTTATCAATATAGTTTTTTCTCTTTTTTCTCATAAATAAGTTATAATCAGAGACCCTTATCCCGTAAATCGGCTTTCAAGGTATATAGTTTTTCACCTTTTAGATCGTATCCTATTAACATAATAACGCCCGCCATAAAGCAAAAAATCATTGGAATCAAAGCTTGATGAACTCGAACGCCCCATACTGCTAATGATGTTTGAACAGCATTTGGATCTTGATTATATCCCGTGAAAATGTGAATCCCTCCTATAATTAGGGCTTGAAGAATAACTGCGATGCGTAAAAAAATTACTCTAATTCCAAAGAGCGTCGCTTCTTGATGTCTTTCGCAAGTATTAGTAACTTCGTCGTAGCAATCTGATGTAATCGGCAAAACCATTACATTATAGCATGAACCTGCTATTCCACGAAATGCAGAATAGATAGTAGCCTCTTGCCAGGTTGTTATCCATAAATATGGTATGTAAGCAGCCCCAGATAGAAATAAGCTAACAATAAACGTTGTCACATTCCCGTATTTTCTAGCAAATGAAACCCAGAAAGGCACAGATACCATAAGAAATATGAAATAAACTATAGTAGAGAATATTGAAAAAATTATGGGTACTCCCAATACATCTTTAAAGAAATATATTCCTGAGGCCATATTTAACGCGATTGCAACATTGACTAATGTAATGGCAATCAAAGCTAACATGAAATTCCTCCGTTCAAAAGCATATCTCATCATTTTTAAAAAAGATATCCTTGACTCATCTTTATATCCATGAAGATAGCGCTCCTTTACTTCTGGTGATTCGTGGATACCTGGAATTAGTATAATAATACAAATAGCCAAAATTGAAATACTCACTATGGCAGTTAAAACGAAAGTACTCTTCTGCCCATATTTAATAATAAATAGAGGAATAATAGACAAAAAGAATAGGGTTATCCCAGGGAATATAAAAGCAAATGCGCTTGCTCTTCTGCGTTCAAAATCTTCTCGGAATTGGTTGGCAAATCCTCCTTGGAAGTGTTCCTGAAAAAGCATTATAAATGAACCAAAAAGACATGATATTATTAATAAATACCAAAAGATAGGCCAAGGGTTCAATTTAGCATTGATATTGGGTGGAGTATAGAGGAGTAAATAAAATAATAAAGTTGGAATAGCTGCTATTATAACCCAAGGAGCGCGAAACCCGATCCTCTGAGACCATCTATACGGCTTATCGGTCAAGTAGCCTAAGAAAGGACTACTAATCATAACCCATACTGTAAATAAAATGAGCGCAAGAGAAACTAGTCCAACTTCTAAACCTACTTCAACTTCATAAAAATAAAATATAAGCGAGTTATAAGCATACAGTAGATATAAACTAAGAATAAAACCAAAAGAATAGGATAACATCTTTCCCGTAGAAGCGATTTCCCATTTATTTTTCAAGTGATCGTAATTTTTTGTGGTCATGACTAGTTATCGATAATTTATAAAGTTTAGATTGAAAATTCTTTTTCAATTTTATATTTTTTCGAAATTGGGTTTCTCAATTCAACAAAAAATAATTGCCATAAATGAGAAAATTTTGAAATAAAAAGAGATTAAAGTTTTTATTTATTCTTAAATAAATTAGATAATTTTTCTTGAATTAAGTTTGTGAGATTCTTAAAATCTTTAATTAGCGGACTAACTTCTTTCGCAATCTCAGATTCCAATTCTATTGCCTTTTCAATGTATTCTAATGCTTTATCATATTCCTTATTATCGTAGTAAATGCTTCCTAGAAATAACCATGCTCTAGCATGATCAGAATTTAAGTCTGTTGCCTTTTTATAGCTTTCAATCGCTTGATTTGATTCGTTTTTATGTTTATAAACATTTCCTTTTCTATACCA
>JBHLQY010000074.1:0-10440 GCA_048883105.1 Candidatus Thorarchaeota archaeon
TGTCTGTCTCGCCTATCTCGGTTTTTTAGGATTCCTTCTTTATATTTGGAACGAATATGGCAATGGAATAGGCTCACCCGAATGGATCATGATACAGATTAGTAGAATAGGGCAAAAGACGGGAGAAACCATGAAAAAGGAAGCTAAGAAGATTGAAAAAAAAATTGAAGAGATTGTAACAAAAGAAACTGAAAAAATTAAGGAAACCTTAAAAAAAAAGAAAAAAGTTATTGAAAGATAGAAATAATTCAAATGAAATTAAAAATAATTTTTGGTTCAAAGTTATTATAAATATATAAATATTTTATAACAATTATATCAATATTAGTATTAGAAGTAAACAAAATCAATTTAAAATAACTCGAAAAAGGTTATTGAAATCACCGAATCAAGCGAATTTAAATTTAAAATTACTCTCTTTGGACCAGGAGGCGTTGGTAAGACATCTCTTTTACTTCGTTTTGTAAAAGATCACTTCAGTGAGGATTTGAAAAAGACTATTGGCTCAAATTTTTTAATAAAGGATGTTGAAATTGAAGGAAAGCAAGTAAGATTACTTCTCTGGGATATTGGTGGACAACCACAATTCCATAAACTCCGAACTATTTATTTCAAAGGAAGCAATGCAGCTCTAGGAGTTTATGACTTAACAAGTCCACAATCTCTCTTAAAAATCCCAGGGTGGGTGTCGTCAATAAAAAAGACAGTTAAAAAAAACATTCCTATGATTTTATTAGGAAATAAAAGTGATTTGGAACGGCAGGTTGATAGAGCGGAAGCAGAGGATTTAGCAAAAAGATTAGGCTGCGATTATTTAGAAACTTCAGCAAAGACAGGAGATAATGTTGAGAAAGCTTTCAATTATATTGCAAAGGCATGCGTCATATGTATGGAGATCTAATTAAATTTTATATTTAATTTTTCAAAGTCCTTTATCAATTTTTCTATATTTATAAAATGAATTCCTATAATTCCTAACTTTTTAGCTGAACGCACATTATTAGACCCATCGTCTACAAACACAATTTCTTCGGGTTTACATTTGGCTTTTTTTATTGCGTATTTGAAGATTTTAGGATCAGGTTTAGTTATTTTCACTTCATGGGAAAGAATTAATTCATCAAAATTATCTAAAAAATCCCAATTTTTTCTTAAAATATAATCCCAATGGCTAGCATTGACGTTTGACATAGCTATTAATTGATATTCATTTACTTCTTTTAATTTTTTTAGCAAATCAATGGCTTCAGGAATAGGATGCGAAACAATGCTATTAAAAGCATTATAAAATTCAGATTGATTTAACTTACAAACTTGTAGCAGATTACAAGCAAGTTGGTAAAAATCCTCGTCAGACATTTTTCCTTGATGGTATAAATCAGATTGCCGAAAAAATTCTAACATAGTTCGAGTACGGGGATTTTCTGAAGGTGATAAAGTTATTATTTTATTGTAAAAGTTTGAGTAATCTAATTCTATAATAACTCCTCCTAAATCAAATATAATAACTTTTATTGGCATTAAACTTAACCTAGCGACGAAAGAATATTTTAGTTGAAGTCTTTCTAAATGGTATTGGAAGCTTGTATTTGGGAAATCCTTTCGTATCTTTTTCAAGGAGTTCTAAAAACTTTTCTAGTTGAATATTATTTAACTGCTCTGATGTACTCCCTTTTGGGCCAAACGGTTGCCCGATTAATCTTTTACGAAGTGAAATAGTTTCATTCTCTTGTTCTGTTTTACCTACAATTACTATATAAGGAATCCATTCAATTTCAGCTTGTCTTATTTTTTTTCCTATTTTTTCTTCGCGATCATCGAAATCCGCTCTATAACCTTGATCATTAAGAATTTGCATTATTTTTCCAGCATATTCGTTCTGATTATTACTGACAGTTATTACTCTTATTTGGATTGGAGATAACCACGTTTTAAACCCTGGAACTATTTTATCTTTATTTCTTATGGCAGTTTCAATTAAACCCCATAACACTCTCTCCAAACCTCCTGAAGGTGAATTGTGAAGAATAATTGGATGCTTTTTAATCCCATCATCATCAGTAAAGTAAATATTATATTTTTGTCTCTTTTTACCATCTTTATCTTCTAAATATTCTAAAGTACTTTCAACATCAATTTGGATTGTTGCGAGAGTACCGCTTTTATCTTGAGCGGAAAGTACTCCTCTTTCAAACTTCAAAACAAAATAATAATACCTATCATCCCAGAGTTCCAATAAGGCAGGTTTACTTTCTTTTTTTACTAATTCCTTTATCCAACCTTTATTTTTGTTGTAAAAATCGTGTGTTGTCCTGAAAATTAAGTGATCTTTAATTCCTAAATCCACGGCAACTTGTTGATCTAAGTCATATTGCTTCTTAAATTCTTCAACAGATGAATCCAAATCTTTGCACAGAGTATGAAAATCTGGCATGACGAAGCCTCTTAATCTCCTTAAACCAGTTAATTCTCCTTCTTTCTCTCTCCTGAAATCATACTGCTCATATTCATATAATTTTAGAGGGAAATAGGAAGGTTTCAAGTTCATTCCACTGAACATATCAAATTGGAGGAAATCTCCGGCAAATCTTAGTAAAAATCGATTATTTCCTGATTCAACCCAATATGTCCTGGCTGGAAATCTTGCGGTTTGGGCAGTTAATTTCTTACTTTTTACGGTATACATAACAGGTGTATCCACTAGAATTGCTCCATAATCAATTAACTTCTCATCTAAATAATTTTTGATAAGGTTCTTCATAATTACACCCTTAGGATACCAACGCAAGTTCCCAATATCAGAATTTTTTTCGAAATCAATTAGCTCAAACTTTTTCATTATCTTAATATGGGGTGGTTCTTCTCCGAGATCAGCTCTTCTAACACCTAATTCTGATTTAATAAATAAATTAAAATCCTCATCGGCTTCTTTTATTGGCAAAACTTTTTTATTGTCATCTATTTGAATTTCTATTTCTTTTCCTTCTGGAGTAATTACGAAAAATTGAGCCTTTTGCAAATGTTCATCTGGCTGAATATAAAGCTTTACATCTCTATACATTTCAGCAACTTCATGACCTAAACAATTTATTTTAAACGATTTATACCATCCAAATGGAGAGAATTTTGATTTAATTCCTTTAGATTCTAAAATTTTAGCTATTTTTGGGCATACTTCCGCCGCATTTGGATCTTGACTTAAAAATTTACTTAAATGTGCCCATGGATAAACTAATACTTTATCAACAATATATTTATCCCTTCCAGCGATTAATTCAATATGTTTTCTTGGTTTTCCTTTTATTTTACCTTCTTTTACTTTTCGGTTATGTTCTCTTATTTCTTCATTCTTTTGTCGAATTTTTTCGGGGAAGCCCGTAATAAGGAAAATTGCTTCTTCTATAACATCAGCTCCTTGTTTAGCTATTATATCTGTATCATATGTATCTTGATCTTCGATAGAAACATAAGCTATAAGTATTAAACCATCCAATTTTATAAAATCTTCAGAAAATTCTTGAGGATTGCTTGTTGCCTCTTTGTGTTTCCTTACTTCTACGCCATCTGAATGAATTAATAAGATTTTCAAGATTATCTCTTTAATTTATTTGTTATACTATATTTTTGATAAATTCTAAATATTTTACTTACTTTTGTTAATTAATTATATTAATTAAAAATTTTAATAATTTCCAAGTTATCTAGTTATTCATATGAATCTTAAAAATATTTTTTCACAAATTACGAAAGGTTTAGATGAACTTGATAAAGATCGAGAGGAGATATTAAGAACTTCTCGCAAAATAATACGAAATTGTAGTATTGCGATTAAATCAATTCATAGAAAAGAATATGATATATATAAAGAAAAAATTGACGAAATTAAATTAAAATTGAAAGCTCTCACAAATTTGGTCAATAAAAATCCTGGAATTTTTTTTAAATACTTAAAAACTCCTGAACAAGAATATGCAGAAGCAGTTTGCTTTTATTCAATTGTCAATCATTTATCCTTGCCAAACTCCAATGAATTAAATATAAACTCTCTTCATTATTTATTAGGTTTAGCAGATGTAATAGGAGAATTACGTCGGTATGCATTAGATAATATTAGAAATTCTCGAACTGATGATTTAAATAATATTTTAGGAGATATGGATGAAATTTATACAAATTTGTTTTCTTTAGATTACCCTTCAGGTATAACTCAAGATTTAAGGCATAAAATTGATGTAGGAAGAAATATTATTGAAAAAACAAGAGGAGACATTTCATTAACACTTCGAATATCTGAGTTAAAAGAGTGTATTGATGATAAAATAAAATTCGATTAACATAATTAAAAAAGTTTAAGAGAAATAATGCCTTTTGACGTCGAAAAAATAAAAAAAGATGCAAAAAAGAATTATGAGAGAGCTTGGTTAGACTCTAGGAATCTTCTAAAATTAAAGGGAAATCTTTTTAATTTAGAAAAAAAAGGTCGGGCTCACCCTGTTTATGAATTTATCTCAGAAGCCAGACGTAAAATAATTGGATTAGGATTTGAAGAACTAGTATTACCATTGTTCGTTGAAGAGAGTGAGATATATAAACAATATGGTCCAGAAGCCGCATTGATCCTCGACCGATTATTTTATTTAGCGGGTCTTCCCCGTCCAGATATTGGAATTTCAAAAGAAAAAATCGAAAAGATTCAACTTATCATCCCTAATTTCGATAAAATCGATTCATTACAAGACATTTTTAGAAGATATAAAAAGGGGGAAATTGAGGCGGATGATTTAATTGAGACTTTTTTAAATGAATTAAATATAAAAGAAAACGAGGCCTCTGAAATCATTGATAAAATATTTCTAGAATTAAAAAATCTTAAACCAATTCCAACTAAAAATACCCTTAGAAGCCATACAACAGCATTATGGTTTAAAGTATTAAGTAATTTGAGTAAGAGAGAGAATTTACCTCTTCAATATTTTACAATTGGCCCTAAATTTCGTAGAGAACAGAAAATAGATGCAACTCATTTATATGATTCTCATACTATATCGTTAGTAATAATGGCGGAGAATATGTCTTTAGAAGATTGTCAAAACATAGTCTCTTCAATATGTGAGCAAATAGGTTTCAAAAATAATAAATCTGAAATTAAAAAAGCTACTTCAAAATATTATGCTCCCCAAACAGAATTTGAAATTTTTGTAGAACATCCAAAAACTAAAGAATGGATTGAGATTGGTGATGGCGGATTTTATAGTCCCGTTAGTCTTGCTCAATATAATATCGGATATCCAGTTTTTAATATTGGTTTCGGAGTAGAAAGAATTTGTATGATAAAGACTGAAACTGAGGATATTAGAAAGCTTGTGTACCCATATTTCTATGAAGATATTTCATTTACTGATGAGGAAATAAGTAAAGGAATTAAATACAAATACATTCCATTAACTGAAATAGGAATTGAAATTAAAAACGCTATAATTGAGAAATCAATTAAACACAAGAACGATTCCTCCCCAGTAGAAATAAAGGTATGGAAAGGTATAATCAAGAATAAAAATATTTATGTGACTATATGGGAAAAAGATGAAGGTGTTCAACTTCTTGGTCCAGCTACTTTAAATAAAATTTGGGTAAAGGATGGAAACATTTTAGGTTTATCCCCTGAAGAAAGTCCTGGCAATAGCATTGATACTGGAATGACTTATCTGGAAGGAATTGCTTCAGAAATGGCATATAATATTGAAATGATGCTTGAACAGGATAAAAATTCCTATGATCATAGAGTAAAGGTGTGTTATAGAGCCTCAGAAGTTAATATTGAACTCGACGATATCATTCAAGAATTTATTCATTCTAAACAAAAAAAGATTGATATAAGGGGTCCGATTTTTCTCGGGCTTTCCTTTAAAGTTGTAAATTAACTGGATGAAAATTAAATGCGAGATGATAAAAAATACGGAAAAAAGTTCTAATTGCTGGAACATTTGATATTTTACATCCCGGACACATTTTTTTGATAAATGAAGCTGCAAAATTAGGAGACGTCTATATAATAGTTGCTACCGATAAAAATAGAGAATTATATTCTGGAGAAATCCCAATTATTCCAGAACAACAAAGATTGGAAGTAATGAAAAGTATTAAAAATGTAAAAGCTGCAAAATTAGGAAGGCACGATAACGACACCCTTAAAACAGTGGAAGAATTAAATCCCGATATAATACTTTTAGGCCCAGACCAAAAGTTTAGCCTTGAAAGACTTCAAAACGCCCTTAAAATGAAAGGGATGAACCATATTGAGGTAAAAAGATTAGAAGAATTTTACGATAAATACAGACTGCATAGCTCAAGCCTAATAAAGAATAAGATCATTGAAAAGCATAAAAAAGATCATTCATAAAAAGGTGAATCTGTGTCAAAAGAAGAAGAAATAAAGCCCGATAATTACTCAAATTGGTTTGCATTATATCATCTTTGCCAACAAATAGGAAATCAAAAATCTATTCATATTAGTAGCGTTGAGCTTGGTGAAATTATGGGCGTCAGTCAGCAAACCGCATCTCGGCGAATTCAAGCGTTAGAAGATTTGGGATGGATTGAAAGAAAAATTGAGGGGAAGACACAAATTATAAGAATTCCAAAAACAGGGGCAGATATTATGCTTAAAGTCTACAAAGAATTGAAGAATATTCTTGAAAATATTTTAATTGTAGGCGAGGTTACAGAAGGAATGAGAGAAGGTGCTTATTATGTTGCAATCAAAGGCTATTACCATCAATTTCAAGAAAAATTAGGATTTAAACCATATTTAGGAACTTTAAATTTAGAGATGAGTGATCTTAATATTTCCCTCTTAAGGGAAAATTTAGAAAATAGCATTCCAATTATAATTAATGGATTTAAAGATGAAAATTCAGAAAGAACATATGGATCCGTTAGTTGTTACAATTGTTATATATCTCGTTTAGATGACCGAGAACACAAAATCTTTGCAACAATATTAGATATTGCAAGAACGCATCATAAAAAAAACATTATTGAAATCTTGGCTGAACCATATTTGAGGGATAAGTTGAATTTAAAAGATGGGGATAAAATTATTATTGAATTAAATAAACATAGAGAGTGAATTCTTTTTCAAAATGGGAAAAACAATCAATTTTCTTGAAAAATTTTTAAGAAAAGCGCCTATAAAAGAAATATAAAACATACAAAGTCGCAAGAAGAGCTACTAATATTTTAATTTTTGTTAAATGATATTTAGTCTTATTTTTTTTATCATCAAGATTAAACATTTCTGAATCGTGAGCTGTGTTGCATTCATTACAGATATAATTATGCGTTTCTTCGTTATATATAATATTACCACCACAAATATAACATTTGAGACCTTTTACTTTCATTTATATGACTTTTTTTTAACCTTCATAACTATATATATCATAAATATTTTCTTCAATATTAAATTAAATAATTAGATTCAATGTTCACTCAATTCTTGCGCTTTTATTTGTCGACTAATTTTTGCATATCTGAATATTGCAGTGCTAATTACTAATAACATAAAGAGAAATAAAAACTCGTTAAAAAATCCGTAAAAAAAGGCTATTAACGAAGTTATCGTCAAAAAAAATAATCGTTCCGAACGAGCCATAAGCCCAACATCGAGATCACCTTTATCCCCTTTATAAAAATTTTCTGATCTTGACCTTGTGTAACTTATCATAATAGTAGCTAAAAAGCTCATAAAAATGAGAAGTCTCATATCAATTAGATTCCAAAATAATTGATTCCAACAGAAAATAAGGAGTCCAAGAAAAATGATAAATTCTGAAAAGCGATCCATTATAGAATCAAAAAAACCACCAAATTTAGTTGATTTATTTGTTAATCGAGCAATAGCACCATCACATCCATCCATAATACCAGTAATAAATAAAAAAATAGCAAAATAGAGGAGATTATTAAAAAATACAAGTGAAATAGAACTTAATATAGCAAAGATGAACATTAAAAGAGTTGCGATATTAGGTGTTACACCTATTTTGCTTAGACCTTTCGCTATGAGATTTACTAACGGTCGAAATATATATCGCACTCTTAACTTTGAAGGCATGATTGCTTTTATGATATAAATTATAATATAGTTTAAATTATAATTATAATATAATTTTTTTATTTTCAATCTTTTAAATTAATAGTTAAAACAAATATCTGAGAAAACTTGCCATGAGATTGCGTTTAGTCTTAAAAACAAGAACGAAGAAAAACAAAGAAGTATGTATGAAGTTCAATATAGCTCCTAGTAAACATTTGGGTTTTATAAATTTTGTAAATTTAGCATTAAATCAAGCACAACCAATTATTTTATCTTTTGAAAAGATCTCTAAATCTGGTGAAAAAGAAGAAAGCAAAATTGCTGGACAATTTAAATTTACTGGAAAGGATGAATTAGGATTAATGCAATTAGAAGAAGAAATCCAAGAAAAAGAAAAAAGAAGAAAGAAACAACAAGAAAAAAGAAAGCACAAATAACTTCCTCTTCAATCGTTTATACTTAATAAGATTTTTTAAATTACTTTTCTAAAATCATCTTCCCATTTCTTCTTAAGATAAAGCAAGTTATCTTTTGTATCGAAAATTATCTAATAAATCTTTTACTGAAGTGGTTACAAATTTATGAGAAGAAAGTTATGGTGAATTTAATTAATAGAAATAAATCCCAATTTAATTAAATTTTTACATATATTATGAACATTTTCAGGAGTAACATCTAATTCATTAGCAATCTGTATAATTGGTTTTTCTCCATCGATATGATTATAAACTTTGTGAGAAATTTCACCCGTTAGATAATATTTCGGATTAATTTGTTTTGTAACTCTTAAAATAGGAATAAATTTAAAAAAATCTGGAACTAATTCTTCTTTATTTTTTTCAATTAATAGATTTGGTGAATTTTTAGACTCAGAAATAACAGTGTCTTCTTCAATTTTTTCTTTTACAGAATTAAAAAGATTAACCACCTTTTCTTTAAACTCTACTTCTGTTTCTTTTTTCTCGTCATCAACGTATTGATTAATAATATCTTCAAAGGATTTAAATGTGTCAGCTCTTCCACGCCATTTTGTTATTTGATCGATGTTATATTTTCTTAAAAAAGTATTTGACATTTTTCTTAAATAACGATGCACATTTACTCCCTTAGATTCTTCGTCAAAACTTGCCAAATAAATCAAATTTGGTATGCTTTTATCTTTTAAAAAAGACAATTTCAAGTTGTTATTTTTAGAATCAAATTTTAATTCACTAATCGAACCTAAATCATCAAATTGATCTGAAAAAGAATTCAATGCCGAAAAAAACCCCGATATCATAATAAGATCATCCTTTTGAGCAAAAATGCTCTTTTGAGGCTTAGAAAAATTTTTTGATAATAAAGGCATTCCATCCTTTATAATTACTATATCTCTTATCATGATCTTGAAAGATCAGGACTTAATCCTAAAATCATTTAAATTCTATTAAAATCAATATTATCTAAAGATATAGAAAAAAAAAACAAGTGTAATATCGGAATAATATTAATAAAATATAAACATATTCTTTACAAGAAAGGCAGATAACTACTTAATTTCCTTCGTAAAATTTTCTATTTTTTTTTTTCTTCTTCTACCTAAGAATTTTAATATAGCGAATCTTATAACATCACTTATACTTATTTCAAATTCGCCAGCTATTTTCTCTAAATTTTTTCTTTCTGATTCTGTGATTCGCGCCTGGATATAACAATCTTTTCTTTTTTTCTCCATTATGCTATCGCTATTTAATTCCTATAAAAATATAGTTTCGTTAGTTATTTTTAAACTTTTAACCTACTAAAGTGATCTTGATGTTTTTAATATTTAAATTTTTACATTATTGTAATAAACGATTTAGAAAGAAAATCAAGAAATTTTATATTTTATTCAAGATATAAGATTCTCTAAGTTTAATTTGATAAATGGAATTCATATATAGCTTTAAATCTTTATTTAATGTTTCAAACGCATGAACTCCTAGATTTAGAGGAAATCATTATCGTTTTTTTCAATTAGATAATATTAAATTATTTGTCATCGTTTTTCAACTTTCTCCTATGACAAATCTCTAAAAAACTTTATATATATAATACTTCATTATATTCACAATCAACAAGAAGGATTCAAAATTCGAATGAAAAATAGATACTCTTCCCCGAGTATAATGGTCTGATCCAATTTTAATCATTCGAATTTTTTGTTGATTCCTTCCTATAAAAATTTAATTTTGTTAGTTATAAAGCTAAATATCATTTGAGACATATAATGGCTAAAGAGGGATATTGATAGGAATTTCTCTCCGATACATTCCTCCAGGTATGTGCGCATTTATCATATTTATTCGATTAATTAATAATTT
>JBHLQY010000075.1:0-10213 GCA_048883105.1 Candidatus Thorarchaeota archaeon
AAGAAGGATATTAAAAAAATAATACCAGTTGCATCTAAAGCCATGATTCATGAACCTTAATTTTTATTTTAAAATATAATTTCTTAATATAATTATTAAATTTCAAATATTTTTAAACTTTTAATTCTTCTATAGAGAAATTATAAAAAAAAAGAATAAAATTATTAAATTTTATTTATAATTTAAGAATTATTTCTTCAAGCTCGTTTATCATATTCTTAGCGGCTTTAACATTGTCGGATTCTGCGGATAACAAAATCGCATTACGATATAAAGAGACTTTTACTTGAGTAAAAACCTTGTTATTCTCATCAATAATTTTAAGCTCATTAATTATGTCATGATATTTAAAACCGTTTTCTTCAACAATTTTTCTTAATTTGTTGTGAAAAGTTTCAATTACATCTTGAGAGACCGTAATTGATTTATTAGCTTTTATACCTTTAGGAAAACCCCTCGTTAATGAACTCAATAAATCGTCTTGAATCGTCATGATTTCAAGAAGTTTTAAAAGAATGAAATTTCCATCGCTAAATGGCGCGAATTCAGGAAAATAAAACTTTAACGTATCTGCTGCGGCAAAACATGCTCTTTCTTCTCTAATTTGACTCGAGATTTCTCCAGGATAATTTTCTACTTCCTTCAAAGAATATCCACATTCCTTAATAAAATCTTTTGCAGTTGTGGAAATTGTTGGAGTCGTTATAATCGAGTTTGCTTTTAATTTTAATATTCGCTCATCGTAGGAGATGAATAACATTAGTAAATCTTCAAAATTCACTTCTAATCCACTTTCATCGATCACTAAAATTCTGGATCCATCGATATCGAAACAAACTCCAAGGTGACTATTGGACGCTTTCACGATATCTGCGCAGTTTCTAATGGTATGAATATTGGGTACGGGATTAGTCGATCTTTGACGATAATGCGTATTTAATGCAATAACTTCTACTCCAATGTCATTCAATAATAAGGGTGTGATTTTACCACTAGGACCATAAGAACAATCAACAACAATCTTAAGATCTGCATCTCTTATTTTTTTTTTATGTACAAATTGTTGTAATGATTTAATATAAATTTCTTCAGTCTGAGGGATTGCAGTTATTTGACCAATTTCATTTGGTTCGACTCTACGTATTTGTTCTGGATAATTATTGTAAGCATCAAATATTTTTTGTATTTCGATTTGGGTTAATTCTATTCCACCGGCATCGACAAATCGTACTCCAACATCTTCACTGTATAAATGGCCTCCCGAAAAATAAATACCTCCAATGGCACCGAATCTTCTAATGGTGAACTGAAGTAGAGGAAAAGTGCAATCTGAAAGGTTTAAGAGGTTCACCCCTGTACTCATGCAACCCGAGGTATATCCTCGCTTAAGCATCCGAGAATCGTTATGATAATCCCTTCCCATGACAATCGATTCGTTTTGTTTAAACATACTCCCGTGAATACAGCCTATGGATGCTGCTATTTCTGGCGTAAAAACAAAATTAGCTCGTCCTATAATCCTTCCGTGTTTATTTAGTTCTTTAAGGTTTTTAACCATCTAAATCAAATATTTGAATGTTCTAATTCAATTGGAGAATAAATAATTTACATATATATTTTTTTCTGTTTTTATAGAAAAACTAATATAGAAAAACTAATTTTGAATTAATTAAATCTTAAATTTTTATAATTAAATTTAAAAGTATTTATATAATGACAGAAAATTCTTTAGGAAGCTTTTGTCTTGTTTTACATAGTCATCTACCCTGGGTGTTAGGACATGGAGTATGGCCCCATGGTACTTCTTGGCTTAACGAAGCCGCTGCAGAGACTTATATTCCTTTACTTCAAGAGTTATACAAACTTATGGACGATGGGTATCACCCTAAATTGACAATTGGTCTTACACCCGTTTTATGTGAAATGTTAAGACATCCGACTTTTATTGAAGAATTTACCAGTTATTTGGACGAAAAAATCGCTGCGGCCCTTCACGATTACGATGATTTTATGGATAACAAATATGAAGAGGGAAGGATTAAATTAACGCGATGGTGGGAGAAGTTTTACGAGCAAATTAGGGACGACTATATCCATAGATTTAATAGGGACATTGTAGGAGCATTTAAAAAGCTTCAAGATGAGGATTTACTGGATATAATTACTTGTGGAGCAACCCATGGCTACACTCCCTTACTCTCTAAAGAAACTTCCATCGATGCTCAATTCAAAACTGCAGTTGATAACTATAAGCATCATTTCGGAAGGGTACCTACAGGTGTATGGCTTCCAGAATGTGCTTATCGTCCGGGTTATAGATGGAAAAATCCTTTAAATCAGGAGGAAGAGTATGATCGGCCTGGGATTGAGTATTTTCTCGCCAAAAATGGTCTGAAATATTTTTTTATTGACACTGCTCTATTATTAGGGGGAAAATCCCAAGGAGTTTATGCTGCCAGATTTCCTTTATTAAAGGAATTATGGAAGCAATTTGCAGACCAATATGAAGAGCTTCCTATTTCTTTCGAGAAATCCCAATATGAAGTATATTTAGTGTCTACTCAGTCTGCAGAGGCTCCAGTTGGATTTTTCACGAGAGACGAAAAATCTGGGATTGTTGTATGGTCAGGTGAACATGGTTATCCCGGTTGCGCAGAATATCTTGATTTTCATAAAAAACATTATCCAGGTGGTCTTAAATATTGGAAAGTTACTGAAGCAAAATTAGATCTAGGAAAAAAAATGCTGTATTGGCCAGATGATGTCCCCAGAAAATTAGACGAAAATGCAAGTCATTACCTTCATCTTGTTAAGGATATACTCAGAGATCATAAAAATAAGTTTGGAAATCCTGGTATAGTAGTTGCTCCTTATGATTGCGAATTATTTGGTCATTGGTGGTTTGAAGGAAATTGGTGGGTGGCTAGGGTTTTGCGATGGATGGAGGACGACCCAGAAATCGATTTAACTAATACAAGAATATATGTCGAAAAAAATCCACCAAATAAAGTATGTCAAATAATAGAGGGAAGCTGGGGGCAAGGATCCAGCCATTGGGTTTGGCTGAACGAATGGACAACGTGGAGCTGGGAAAAAATTTACCAATGTGAAACAAAAAGCGAAGAAATAATTGCAAAATATAAAGATTCTGCTGATATGCATCTTTTGAAAATATTAAAGCAAATGGCACGCGAACTTTTATTATTAGAAAGTTCAGATTGGCAATTCTTAATCACTACGTGGTCCGCGAGAGATTATGCTGAAAATAGAGTAGCTCTGCACTATGAAAATTTTAATAGATTATATGAAATGGCATCTAAATATGGGAGTGGAAAGCATGTTGATGAAGGTGAGTGGCACCTCTTAGGTATGTTAGAAACAAACAATGGAATTTTTATGGATTTGGATCTTGAACCATTTGCAAAGAAATAAAATCTTATTTGATTTTTTTTAATTTATCTTATAAATTAGAAACCTTTGAATTATATCTGTTGACCTAGCTCAAGTGTGACATTAGACAACTGAATATTATTGGAAATTTTTACATTTGGAGGTACGATTACCCTCTCTAAAACAACATTATTTCCAATTTCGCAATCGTTACAGATTATTGATTCGTTAATATAACTCCCAGGACCAATTTTCACGTTGTCCCATATAACGCTTTTTTCGATTATGGCATCTTCTCCAATAATAACTTGATTTCCTATAGAAGTTAATTCCCTTATCTTCACATTGTTGTGAAGTTCTACACTTTCACCAAAGCATGTAGGTTTTTCAATTATTGTATCTTTACCTGAATTGATAATTCCCTTAACGTAAATTCCATCGTATTCTTCTCCGTTTGGTAAAATTGGCCAAGCATATTTCCTTAATAAATCCCAATTTGCCCACATGTAGGTTTGCGAATTACCAGCATCCATCCAATAATAATCTTTGACAAAACCATACAAGTCATACTCGTTTTCAAGAAGATATGGAAATAATTCACTACCAAAGTCTTTCAATCCCGTTTCATGAAGGATATTTCCTATCTCCTTTTTAACACAGTAAATTCCTGTGTTAATAATATTTGTATGTAAGAATAAATCTGTTCTTTGAGCCATACTACTCAAATATAATTCCATTGGCATAGGCTTTTCCAAAAATAAATAAATTTTTCTATGTTTATCCAATAACACAACACCATATTGAGAAGTATGGCTTTCAACCATCTTCATTGAAATTGTTGCTATCCCGTTTTTTTCTCTATGAAAATCCATAAAACTTTTCATTGGAAGAGATGTGACTATATCTGCCATACTAACAACGATATTTTCCGAGTCAATTTCGTCTGTCAGTAATCTATACGCGTCAGCAGTGCCTTTACTATTTTGAATTGAGCAATCCAATTCCACATCGCCAAGCTTATCAGGTGTCCACGTTTCCTTAATATGCTTTTCAATTTTTTCACCCATATAAGCTAATGCGAGAATAATATGTTTTATATCTGCATATATTAAGTGTGATATGGAATAATCAACCATCGTTTTATTAGTTACTTTCACTAACGGTTTTGGAATTTGCGAAGTCAATGGCATTAGCCGTTTGCCTTTACCGCCAGCGAGGATTATCGCTGACCAATCTCTTGTCATTATTGAAAACGATCTCTATTTTATATTAATATAATAAAATTAACTGATTTAAATCTATTATTTTTAATTGATTTAAACCATTAAAAAATTGTCAAAAGAATATAAAATCTAACGCCCAAATACTTATTTTTTTAAATTATAAAGATGAAATAGCATTTCTTATTTCTGCAGCTGCTTCATGAGGCAATTTTCTCGCAACACGCATATCATCACCCATCTCAGCACCACCTATAATTTCATGAGGGATAATATCACCAAATAAGTGAAAATTGGCATCGTATCCATAAGGACAACAGTTAAATAAAATATTTCGATTTTTATCAATTTCAATCTCGTCTAATGCTTCAAATATAATTATTAGAGATTTTGCCAAATCGTTTAATTGGTTAACATTTAATTGACTAAATCTTCTAATATGCTCTGTGGGATGAAACCTTATGTGATAATTCCTTATAGGACTTCCTGTAGTATAAAAAGTCCAATATTTAGTTTTTAATATAATACGGTCACTATCCCCATGAGTAGTTTCGCAAAGATGACAATGATCTCCCATTTCTTTAAAAGCTCTAAGATATCCTTCCAACCTTGAACCATGCCCATCCATATTCAAATCAATATAAATTTGACCATGGATTCGGGGCTGTGATCCACCAACCCTTATTCCTATATTGAAAAATGGTGAAATAGGAATATCGTAATAATCTCTGTCTATAGCCTCTTGAACGGAATAAAGTATTGCAGCTTTCATAGAAAGGAAAATGCCTGCTAATACTTTTTCTGGAATTAAATTGAAATATAACGAAGGATAAAAATGTCTCGAGAGGGATACCAAATTTATGCCCACTGCAAGTTTTAAATGTGCAGGTAAAATTTTTTCCATTGAAGATTTAATATCGGGATCTACAACACGAGCCATTGAAGGATATCGATTAATTAAAGTAATTGCTTTACAAGATTCAGGAATCTTTTCAATTTTATGAGGTACTTCTAAAAAAGGCGAATCTCTCTTTTTTTCATCTTCAGTAACAATAATTGTATATCCATCTCCTATTGGCGTTCCATCATCGTAATATATTAGTTCTCCTTCAGTAATACTCATAAATATATCTTTAACATCCGTAATTGGATAATCTATATAATCTTGGCGCTCGTAGAGCTTTTCTCCTTTTTTAAAACCTTTAGGCCTTTTACCACGAATAGGAGATAAATATGAATAATGCCCATAGTACCTTACACGTTCTTTTCGGAGACCGAAATCTTTTGTACTAATAGTAACAGTAGACAATGGATCCCATCTCTTTATCGGAACATCGTAAGCAGACTTGAAATTTTCTTTGTTAATAATCCCCCATTCCATAAATTTAGGCTTAAACCCTCCTTGAGCAGACCATTCATTTTTACCCGAAATAACAAACCACTCTTCTTATTAATATTATCAGTTTTAATTACATTATTTGAATTAATGTTAGTAATTGTTTGTTATAAATATTAGTCTATTAATTTTTGATAAAAATTGATAATAGTGTTATGATTTGTATACAAACCCATGTAAACAAATGATATACGATAATGAAAAATTTTCTATTTTGAGATAAAATTGAGATAAAAAATGAAAATTTTTTTAATTTTTTCGAAAAAAATAAAAAGAGATGGGAGTTAACTCCCTAAATGATCCCAATTCTTATATATTTTTTAAAAAAAATTTCTTAATTTTGAGAATTTTCAATTTCGAGTCTTCTGAGAATTTTATATGTCTTAAAAGTGCGCACAGGTTCATCTTTATTCTTACTTTCTATTGGAATTCTTACGAAGTGTTCGCTGTCAAAATCGTCAATTTCAGGTTCATTATATTTTGTCATTTTTTTTGCCATCCTTAGTTCCTTTAAAAGAAATTCACGAACAGCACATCTTATTAATTCGGATCTAGAAGGGTAAAGGCCATTTTCTCCAATTAATTTTTCAATGGCATCTATGTAAGATTCTGGTACATTTACAGTGACAATTTTCATTTCACAACACCTTTTTTTTATCGCTACAATCGATGATAATAGCCCATCTGCACCGATCAAATTTTTGACGATACATTAATGAAACTATATAGCATTAATTGTTGCGTATATCCAACCGCCTTATGAATTTTGATTTTTTTTTATATTATAATTTATTATAAAATTATATTTAAATGTTTATCTTTGTCTGATTAATATGAATTTTTATGTTTTCCCCTAAATATGTTTTCTCTTATAAAAGGCTTTTATTACTGGATTAATTTTTTTAAAAAGAATCTCTTCTCCTCAAATTTAAAACGTTGTTCGTTTTTTAAACTTTTTTCTATAAATATTAGTAATTATTAAATATAATATTTATTATATCCAATCGAATCAAATAATAAGATGAAATTTTTTTAAATAATTTCAAAAAAAATGAACATATAAAATTAGGAAATTGTTTTTCTAACTTTTAATTAAAATACTTATCGGAAATCTCCTTCATAACAATTTAATATCTCAAAAAAGATTTTTCATAATGATAAGAGAAAATTGGAATAAAATCCTACTTTTTTATAAATTTGTGATTAAGTCTAGAAATTCTAAGGATATTAAATTGCTCAAACCTAAACTTTATTCAATTAAATTTTTATATACTTCTCGTTGATATAATTATAAGCAATTAGAAATAAAAATTATTTAATTAAAATTGGTAATGTAATTGGCAGAGCAAGAATTATTTGAAAAATTTGTGGATAATCTTCAATTTGACGCATCTGAGTATTTAGATAAGGAACTTACAGAATTTCAAAATGATTTGATTGAACAAGCGACTTTAATTTTAAAAGATAATATTATTGGTGAAGTCAACAAATTAGGAGGAAATCTCAAAAAAAATAAAGATAAATTTGAAAGTTTCTTGGAAGAAGCAGAGAAAAAATTAGAGGATGAAGAATATAAGGAAAATTATAAAGATTTGAAACAAATGTTTACAGATTATTCGAAAAAACTACGCGAATTAATTGAAAAAATATGTGTAGCTATAATACCTGTAAAAGAAATGCCTTGGATGGAAGTTTTATTTCGGAACATCCCTCGCATAGTGATTGATAAAAAGAAAATTAATTTTTTTGATAAGGCCATTGCTTATTATGGAGAAATCAAGTGTGTAATTTCACGGACAGTTATTTACGGTAAAATGAAACAAGCAGAACCTTTATTTGCCCCCTTTATGGGTGAACTTGATTTAGGAGGGTATAACTTAGATGAGTCTCAAAAAGGACCTAAATCTCAAATTTATTCTTTTGTCAGCGCAGTCATTAAAGCCTTGGATTCTAGAACGACCAGTAGCCAATTAGCAAAATATCACGAGGGATATCAAAGACATGGAGAACCAATATGCGATTTTTTGATGAATAAAAAAGATCTATTAGTGACAATGGAGAAAGTATGTAGCGGAATAGAATCAAAACGCGTTGAATCGAACATTTCAGTATGTGGTATTGCGATTCCGCTTATTAACGATAGAACATCGTTAGTTTTAGTTATTGACGAAGGAAAAGATTCAGATAGATATACAAAATGTTTTGAAGCAGTAATTAAACTCTCAGCTGCGTGTTGCGAAGCACCATCTTCTAAAAAAGCAGATGCAATCCAACCTCAAGCACCTTCGCAGCCAACAGGAGCCGTAAGAACACCAGGTGGTCAAGAATTAAAATCTTGGACAGCGGAAGAACTTGCTGAAGAATCTCAAAAAAGAGGAGGAGTTCCTCCAGGAATGGAAACGTGGAAAGAAGAAGATCTGAAGAAATTGGCTGAAGAAAGAGGTGACGGAATACCTGAAGGTATGGAAATGTGGACAGAAGAGGAATTGCAGGAATTAGCCCGTAAAAGACAAGGTGGAGGATTAGATATTCCAGAATGGGAACCAGATCAAGATCTATTGGAATGTTCAAAATGTAGTTATAGTCTTCGGAAAGGTTGGTCAGAATGTCCTATTTGTGGGACACCTGTGGGAGCTAAAGCACCACCAACGCCAAGTCCACCGCCAGAAGATAAACCAGATGAAGAGAGAGATAAATTAGATGAAGAGAGAGATAAACCAGACGAAGAGAGAGATCAATCAGAGAAAGAAAAAGAAAAATCAGAGGAGGATAAAAATACTCCAAACCTCTTATGAGGTAATTAATAAGAAAGAGACATCCAAATACTCTGAAAATAATGAATCAGAAAAAAATAAAAATCACTCTCTTTAAAAAATAAAAACGAAAAATTTAAATTGAAAGAAATCCACGAAGTTTTTTTAATTAGGATTAAATATATTATAAGAATTCTTATTCAAAACTTTTTTTAATCATTTTTTATTTACAAACTTAACGAAATTAATCTTATTGAAGACTAATTGTTAAAAAATATTTTTCTTTTTAAAGGTAAGAACTTTCACGATTTGGATCAACTAAACATTTACAGTTATCCAAATGATATTATTACTATAGATAATACAGATCAAATCAGTAAAATAATTTATGGGCATGATCACGGCGATCTTATCCATAGATATAGAACGCGTAAATCGAAAATTAAATCTCACATTAGTAACAACAACACTTGTCATTTTTTAATTGATACTCCCGTTCCTCAAATATTAGGTGATCTTAATATTTATACAACTTGTATTAATGATAAAATTATCATTGGATTAATTTTTGATAAAGAAGATAATCCATACGATTTTAAAGAGATTTTTGAAGAATCACTAAACGAGATATTAAATATCGAGAAAATTTGTTTGTTCAAAGACGAAAATGAAATCGAAAATCTCTTAATTACCATTTTTATTGACATTCGTAGATACGGGGACGAATACGTGGAGAGACATCCAGAAATTCAATTTCATTATCAGGAAACATTCATCAAGGTGTTTTTGTTTGGAATTGACGATGCGGGAAAGTCTTCGTTAGTAAGAAAAATTAAGACGGGAAAATTCAATGATAATTATTTTCTTCCCACTAAAAAATTTAATATTGAATATTATCAAGAGAACAGTAGAGGATTTTTAGCTTTTTGGGACATGCCAGGGCAACGCTCATTTAGAAACAAATGGTTATTAGGGCTTCAAGATTCTAATATCATTGTATTTATGATTGATGTTGCGAATCAAATTAGATTTGAGGAATCAAAAAAAGAATTCTGGAAAATTATAAATAGATACGATTTATTTAGAATTCCTATATTGATTTTAGTCAATAAAATCGATTTACTTGATCAATCCGTTGAAACTAATGACGAACAATATAATAGACTTAAAAAGGAAATTATTAATTATTTTGAATTCGAAAAAATTAAAAATAGAGAATGGATTTTATTTTTTACATCAGTTAAAACTAATTTTAATATCGATACCGCAATTGAAACAATTTTTGATCTAATTTAGTCTCCTAATAAAATCTTATAAAATCTTTTTTAAAAAAAAGTTAAATTCTTAAGGAGATAAATAATAATTATTGAATAAAATAGTTTAAGAGAGATCATTTATGTCTAAGAGATTAAAAAAATCTAAAAAAGACGATATAATAAATGTCGATGATAGCT
>JBHLQY010000076.1:0-9501 GCA_048883105.1 Candidatus Thorarchaeota archaeon
ATGTTTAAAAGAAATTAAATTCATAGTATCAGTTGAGGAATATAAAAATATAACCAAATTCCCTATTAAAAAAGAAAATGTTCATGGAACTCCTCAACATCGACTAGTTGCGTATATTAGTAAGAATTTAGATATCGAGAATTTTAAAATAGAAGAAATGGAACTAGAAGAAGAAAAAACAGCTTACGATGAGGAAGTAACACGACAAGTATTAAGTAACCTTGAATTATCTGATGAAGAAATAGAGTTATATCTCCGAATTACAGGGCGAGATGCAGTTTCTCTTGGCGAATTAGCGCTTTTAGCTGAGAAGACTAAAGAAGATACCGAAAGAATGGCAGAACGTTTTGTTGAAAAAGGTTTATTTAAAGAAATTGTTGGAGCCACACCTCATTTTACCGCATTACCTCCATACGCAGCATTAGTTAGCCAATTAGAAACTTTTCGTACTTATATTACAGATCTTAAAAAACGAGCACCTGCAGAATTAAATGAGTCATTTTCTCAACTTGAAGCACAAGCTGAAGGTATCAAAAATATTAAAGAGTATACAGATTTCATGAATCAATTAAAACAAAACACACTATCAGACATTTTAACTCATAGGAAAAAATTTGATCAAACAGCTTCTGTAATAGAAGAAATTGTTGGACTTCAAGATTTTATAACTAATCTCGAAAGCGAAGCAAGAAATATTATGGATAGCCAGACAGAGGTATTAACAAAACAATTTGATGAGCTTGGTAATAAAATATCACAAAGTATGGATCGTCAAGTTGAAGATCTAACTGCTCAATTTGATACAATCAATACGCAAATAAGTAATATTGTATTAACTCAAATTGATAATTTTAAAAATCAATTTAATGATATGAAAGAACGAATTTCAAATAATCTGCAAAAACTACGTCTAGGCGTGCTTCAGCAAGCCGTTGATCAAGTAATCCAGACGAGCTTTACAGAATGGCTAAATAAAATAACTGAAAATCTAAATGCGCAATTAAGTGAAATCCAGAAAGCTTCTAAAGATGGGTTAGTAAAAACAAAGATAAGCCTCAATAGGCAATTAGACGAAATTCAAAGAGTTCAAAATGAGGGAATAGTAAACACAACTGATAAGTTTAATACAGAATTAATTTCGAAATTAAAAGAATCAATTGACAGTACTGTTAATAATATCAAAGGAATTACTACAACAACAGCTGAATCTGGAGATGCTGTAAAACAACTTTTTGGGGAAATAAGTAAAAATTTTAGTAAAGCTGTAACAATGGCGGAGGAAAAGCTTGGTGGAATGTCGGAAAATGTATTCGAGTCTTTTGATAATTTAAGAGAAACCTTTTCGTCAAAAATAGTTGAATCTTTAAGCAATATCTTAAACGATATCATAGATAGGCTACAAATGAGTGAATTGGCTACAAAACAATTCTGGGACCAAGCTGTATCAGGAGTCGCAGGTGCTGCTGCATTAACTATGAAAGATATATGGTTTATACGCTCGATTGAAGGAGCAAAAGCTCATGTCAACGACGAAATATCACAAGCTAAAATGAGGGTATTGATCGTTGCCCCTCAAATAACAGATATAAATATTGATTCAATCAAAGCATGCAAACAACATGTAAATATTAGAATTGCTACGAGTTCTGATTTATCTAATCCAGAACATATTTCAATATTGGAAGAATTATCTGAAATGCCAAATATTTCCGTTAGAAATCGCAAATTACAAAATCTATGGGGGATAAATAGGGATTACGAAGAAGTTGTACTATGTGTTATATCAAAAACAGAGTCTGGAACTGAAATTGCTGGTATTGGAAGTATTATCCAGGAACATATTAAGATATTTGTTCCTATCTTAGAAGATGCGTGGATTGGCGCTCAAAAAGGATTTGCTCCTCCTATGACAACATCCCAGTCGAGTGGATCAAGTGAACTTAAAGAAGAACAAGCACCATCTCCACAAATTGAGGAAGTAGAAAAACCTGAAAGTGCAATTTCTGATGTCGAAGCTTTCGAAGGAGCATCACTAACAGAACAATTTGATGCTTTATTAAAAACTGTCGATAAAATTACTGGGGCAAAAATAGCATCAAAATTAGAAGTAATCAAAAATAATATTGAGAGCCAAAAGGGATATTCGGTAGTTCTTACCCCAATTAACTTAGCTATTGCTACTTATAAATATGAAGATAATATTTTAAGTTCAGAAGAGATAGAAGAATTAAATACTAAACTAAATTTTTGGCGTAACAAACTTAATATCTAAATATCTTTTTTTTCTGTTTGAGGTAATCTTTTCTTTTTTTACAATAATATTCTGTAAAAAAAATTAATTTAGATTTAAAATAAAACATTTATTATTTTATTTTTAATTATTTTTTCTGTATGACTCATAGAATCATAACAGTAGAGACAGGGAAAATCAACGATTATTTACATCACATAGATTTAAAAGAATTTGGGACACGAAGGATTTTATCTTCATTTATTGGAGAATTCGATAATTTTTCAGTAATTCTTGATAGTGGTTCTTCCCTTGAGGTTAAAAGGCTTATAAAATATGCTAAAAAAAACCAAATTCCTTTTTCATCATTCAAATATCTTATTACAACTCACCATCATTTCGATCATAATGGAGGAATGTGGAAACTTTACGAATTTATGAAAAAACATAATCCTAATGTGAAAATTATAACAAATCAAAAGACCAAGGAATTGCTAAACGACTATGAATATCATCTTAATCGAGCAAAAAGCACCTTTGGAAATAATATTGGCGAAATGAAGCCGATCGAAAAATCTGCTTTTAATATAATAGAACCAACAATTAACTTTAGTTCAAGTCTGAATTCTATTGAATTCATTGATACTTTTAGTTTGAATGGAGAAGAAATAAAATTATCTATATTAAAAACACCAGGTCATACTCCTGATCATCAATGTCCATTATTCATTAAAGATGGTGAAATTGATTTCATAGATTTTGGAGAGGCCGTAGGTACTTTATATCACTCTACTAAGCTATTAACAATGCCTACATCAATGCCTGTTTATTTTAAATATATAGAATACATGGAAACTCTTGAAAAATTGAAAAAGTTACGTCCTGTAAAAGCTGGCTTTGGTCATTTTGGTGTTGTTAGCGGAAAAGCCAATGTTCGTGAAATTGTATTCGAACACGAATCTTTTATGAAAGAATATAGAGCTAAAATAATAAAATATTACGAACAAAAACCCGAAACGAGGTATGTAGTTGAAAAAATTCTACCCTTTTTGGTTCATAGGACTGATTTAATGGGTGGAGACAATCCAGTCCTTAGAAATATTATTTTAGCTATAGTCTACGGTATGATGGTGGACTTAGGATACAGAAAAATCTAATTTTTAGTTTGATTGCTTAATTCAAAAACTTCTAATTTCAAGAATTTTTAACCTTTTATAATGGATCAGAATATTGAAGAATTCGATTTAGTTATAATCGGTGGTAGTATTGCTGGTAATTATCTTACATATTTATTATCAAAATCCAATTTAAAAATAGCTGTTATTGAAGAGCACAATCAAATTGGGTTACCATTTCAATGTGCTGGTATTGTGTCACAAAAATTAGAACAATTAATTGATCTTCCCAAAGAAATTGTTTTAAATCGTGTAAATGTTGCAAAAATTGTTGCTCCTTCCAGAAAATTTATAAAATTATCTGGAAATGAACAACCCTTCATCATTGACAGGATTGCTTTAGACCAATTATTTTATGAAAAAATTAAAGATAACGATAATATTACTTATTTTCTTGGAGAGAAATTCAAATTATTAAAATATTTCGTAGAAAATCAACAAAAACTTATTTTAGTGGAAACAAACAAAAGGATATTAAAAGCAAGGATTTTGGTTGGATGTGACGGCCCTCTCTCTTTAGTAGCAAGCTTTTTTGGAATTAGAAATAAATTTTTATATGGAACTCAAATTAGAATAAAAGGCAACTTTAATCAAAAAGAAGCAGTAATGTTTTTTGATCCTCGCTGGAAAGAATTATTTGGCTGGATAGTACCAGAAGGAAACAACAATATATATAGAATTGGACTTGCATCCGCTAAGAAGATAAATATAAATTTCAAAATTTTCTTAAATTTGCTACATATCATTAGTGATGAAAAAATTGATCAGCAAGGGGGATTAATCCCTTATGGACTTATGAACAAATTAGCATTTGATAATGCTTTGCTATTAGGGGATTCTGCATGTCAAGTAAAAGCTACTACAGGAGGGGGAATAGTTATGTTATTAATAGCAGCGAAATATGCGTATTATTGTGTTCATTATTGCTTTAAATTCAATAAATTTTCAAAGAGATTTATTAAAAAATATTATGAAAAACCTTGTCGTGCGTCGATTGGTAAACAAATAAAAACTCATTATTTAATAAGACAACTTTTTGAAAATTTTAGTAATAAGGATTATGAAAATTTGTTTCAGATTGTTAAAACCAATGAAATCGAACAATTAATATCTTTATATGGAGATATGGATTTCCCAAGAAGTCTATTAATTAAATTGTTAAAAAATTCAAAAATAATAAAATTCTTAATTCTATTATTAATAAAAAAACCTTTTCTTTTTTTAAAACTAATCACGTTATAATTTAACCATATGGAGAGCCCCACGTAAAAATCGGAATCTGGCCAAACAAGAAATACCAAACTACAAAAAAAGAAACAATAATAATGTCAACAACAAGGCCAAATCCTTTAACACCTTCAGGGATACCTAAACCTTCCTTATTTCGACATTGTACAATGGCACGTACTCCTGCTACTAAATAAATCAGAGCAACTAAAAGAGAAACAATATATAAAAAAATCGCAAACAATGCAAAAGTATAAATTGGTCTTCCTTCTGGATCAACTAGTATATTTAACAATGTCCAATATTCAAATACTAAATAAGATGGAATTGCGATAAAAATAATTGCTGTTAAAAAGAAAGCCAAGCTCCAAAGGATACCTTTTAATGCCATATTAATATCCAATTTACATCTTATTATTTTTATTTAGTATATACTTGATTGTTTATAAGATTTGTCAGAGAATAAATTCTGAGCTCTTAGAAGTAGATTTATTGAGGTTGAAACCCCTCGTCTAATATAATTTTTGTTGCTAGCTTCGCGACATTTCCAACTAAATCAGGACAATAATCCATTAAGCCCTCGGGAGCGAAGGCCGTTGCAATATCATCAGGTTCCCACAGATTATATACCCTCCCTGTAAAAGATATCTGCAAATTTTCACAACGACATATTTCATACTTTTCAATAAATTGAGAATGTAATTTCTTGACAAGTTCATAAGATTTAAAGGGTTTTAATGGATTTTTAAAATCTGAATGGTCTCTCCCGAATAAATAACTTATTACCATAGATGCACCAACAAGGGCACCACACGCACCATCTTTGGTTAATCCTAATCCATCAGCTAATCCACTTGCCGCTTTGAAAACACTTTCATCCCAAATGCCTAATGCTTCGAAAATAGCAGCAATAACGCATTGAGCGCATCCTGTACATTCTGCTTCGTACTTTTTTCCAAGTTCGAAGGCTTTATTCAAAATTGAGTCTTTCGATTCTGCCATTTTTCTTCATTTTAATAGATATTGGTAAACTATATAATCTGGTTATTGATTAAATTTATTAAATTTATTGAATATAGTAGGTTTTTAAATTGAATTTTGAATTAACAGAACAACAACAGCTTGTTAGACGAAGTGTTAGAAAATTTGCTGAAGAAATTCTAGCACCAGCAGCTCCAATATTTGACCGTGAAGCCCAATATAGTTGGGATATTATAAATGAACTATCTAAAATAAATGCTTTTGGTATTCAACTTCCAGAAAAGTATGGAGGTGCTAATTTAGATAATATTAGTTATGCAATTACTATTGAAGAAATTTCACGTGTATGTGCATCAACTGGACTAATGTTGTCTGTTCATAATTCTGTAGGAGCATATCCCATTTATAAATGGGGAACAGAAGAACAGAAGGAAAAGTATTTATACGACATTGGTAATGGAAAAAAGATTTCGGGTTTTTCTTGGACGGAACCAAACGCAGGATCAGATGCGCAAGGAATTGAATGTACTATGGTTCAGGATGGAAATGACTTTATTTTAAACGGCTCAAAAATATTTGTAACTAATGGTGCTATAGGATCAGTTTTATTAATTGGAACGCGATATAAAACTAACGATGATCAAAAAGGAATAGCTACTGTAATCCTTGAGAAAGATATGGAAGGTTATGAAATAGGGCAACCCGAAGATAAATTGGGAGTCCGAGGGAATATTACAACAAGCTTATATTTTCATAATATTCGTATTCCTAAAGAAAATGTATTAGGATCTCTTGACGATGGATTTAGAATTGCGATGCGAACTTTAGATGTAGGAAGAATTGGTATCGCTGCGCAAGCATTAGGAATAGCACAAGCTGCTTACGAACATTCTGTAGAGTATTCACAGGGAAGAATTCAATTTAAAAGGCCTATTTCGCAGTTTCAAGGTGTATCATTTAAGCTAGCTGAAATGTCAACTAAAATTGATGCTGCAAGGCTGTTAATTTATAGGGCGTCATATATGAAAGATAAAAAAAAGAGATTTTCAAAAGAGTCTGCGATGTGTAAATACTTTGCAAGCAAAATTGCGCGTCAGGTGACTCAAGAAGCTATTCAAATTCACGGGGGATACGGTTACATGAAAGATTTACCTCTCGAAAGATACTATAGGGATGCGAAGGTAACTGAGATTTACGAAGGGACTAGTGAAATAATGAAATTAATAGTTGCTCAACAAATCTTAAGGGGTAATTTGTAGAAAATATAGGAAATAAAAATTGAGATTGGATTGAATGTCTAAAGATATAATGAATGAATTGAAACTTGAAGAATTAAGAAAATATTTTCTTCAATACACGAAAAAAGCATACCAACTCCTTCCAAAGATGAATAAGCCAAAAATTCTAGACATTGGATGTGGCTCAGGATTACCTACTATTGAATTGGCCAAACTTAGTGAGGGAGAGATAATAGGAATTGACATCGATCAAGACGCCTTAAATGAATTAAATGAGAAAGCTAGTACATTGGGCTTATCTGACCGCGTTAAGGCAGAAAATTGTTCTTTATTTAAGATTAATTTTCCAATCGAAAGTTTTGATATCATTTGGGCAGAGGGAGCTATTGCTCCTATCGGTTTTGAGGGAGCATTAAGAAAATGGCGTCGTCTTCTCAAACCAAATGGGTATATGGTACTCCACGATGATTTGGGAAATAAAGAAGAAAAACTTAAAATAATTCCTGAGTGCGGATATAAACTCATAGATTATTTCCAATTACCGGACGATGAGTGGTGGGTAGAGTATTATGAACCCTTGGAAAAGCGCATTAAGGAGCTGAGTGCAAAGTATGGTAAAGATCCAAATTTTCTCGATGTTATTAAACAGCATCAAGACGAAATAAATGAGTGTAAAAGAAATCCAAATGTCTTTAGATCAATCTATTTTATAATTCAAAAAACTAACTAAAATTATTAGCAGTTAAATCGTACGAGGAAAAATATTATATGCTCAATATATTTGTTTTAATAAAACAAGTTCCAAGCCTTCATAATCTCGAAATTGACAAAAGAACTGGAACATTAATTCGTGAAGGTGTTAAAAATATTATTAATCCCGACGATTTATATGGTTTAGAGTTAGGTCTTAGTTTAAAAGAGCAATATGGAGGGGAAATCACTGTTATGACCATGGGACCTCCGCAAGCGGAATTTGCTTTAAGAGAATGCTTGGCAATGGGTGCTGATAAAGCTATTTTAATAACTGATGAGCAATTTTCTTATTCAGATACTTTTCAAACGACTTTAGTTCTGAAAGAGGCATTTGAAAAGATAAAGAATTACGATATAATTATTACTGGAAGCCAAACTTCCGATTCAAGCACAGGACAAGTACCTTTTCAATTATCTGAAGCATTAGATATACCCTTAATTACAGATATTTTTACCATGGAGATAGAAAAGAATCTTTTTAAATGTCATAGAAATTTTGGACATGAATCTCAAAATATATCCGTAGAACTACCAATCCTAATACGTGTTAGAAGACATTTTAACGCACCCAGACATATATCCTTATCTGGAATAAAAAGGGCATTTGAGAAGAAAATTGAAATTTACGACTTTAATACATTTAATTGTCCTGAATATCTCGATGGATGTAATGAATCCCCCACAGCAGTCGTTAGGACAGAAAGAATTGTTCTTAAAAGAAAAAATGAGATTGTTGAGGGTAATAAAAATGAAAAAGTCCAGAAACTAATAAAAATAATGCAAGAACATGGAATTGAAAGAATTTGGACCGGAGAACAAATATAATGAGGAGATTGAGAAAAAATGAGTAATTTAGGTGAATATAAAGATGTGTGGGTTTTTACAGAAATAAAAGACCATGTTGAGGTCCATGAATGTGCATTGCAGATTTTAGGAAAAGCAAGAGAAATTGCTGATAAATTAGAGCAAAAGCTTGTAGCCATTGTAGTAGCTTTAGATGCAGAACAATATCTTCCAGTTATTGAGGAAAATGGTGTTGATAAAATTATATATTTAAGTCATCAAGATTTAAAGCATTATCACGAGCGTATTTTTACAGATTTAATATATAACATTGTTAAAAAACATAAACCTTCTATATTTTTATTTCCCTCTACAGAAGCAGGAAACGCTTTAGCAGCCCGATTAGCTTATCGATGCCGTACTGGATTAGTAAGTGCCGTCTTAGATTTAGAATTAAGTGATGAATTTGGTGATAATTTATTAATTGGAGATAAGCCAGCCTACTTAGGAAATGTTGTTGCACAAATAATTTGTCCTAATACGAGACCACAGATGTGTACTGTTACTTTAGGTACATTTCAAAAAAAACAATTAAAAAAAGAAAGTGTAGAAATTGAGAAAGTTGAATATGAATATAATAAAAATAATATAAAAATTAAAATCATTGGAGCTCCAACTCGAAAGGACAAACCTTCAGCAACTCTTTCTGATGCTAAATTTGTAATCGGGGGTGGTCATGGATTAGTATCAAAGGACAATTTCGATAAATTAAATGAACTTGCTAATTTGACAAATGGACAGGTGGGAGGTACTCGGAGGCCAATTCTTGATGGGTGGATGCCAGAGTATTTACAGATTGGAATAAGTGGAGAGACGATATTTTCAGATTTATATTTAGCATTTGGAATTTCTGGAGCAATCCAGCATATTGTAGGCATAACTGACTCAAAAACAATTATAGCAATTAATAAAGATCCAAATGCACCGATTTTTAAAGTTGCGGATTATTGCGTTATTGGAGATGCTAACGAGATTTTGGAAGCTTTGTTGAACTATTTTAGAGTATAAAAAGAGAGATTAATCCTCGTCTTCTAGGAATATTTCCTTTAATTTT
>JBHLQY010000077.1:0-1287 GCA_048883105.1 Candidatus Thorarchaeota archaeon
AGCAACTGTTTTTAAAGCTTTAATCTTAATTATTTTATATCGATTTAGTAGATTATTTATATGATTAATAAATTCGTCTGTAATTCCTTTTTTACCTAAAATAGCATTTGGATCTGACAATAGTATTTTTTTAAATTCTTTGGTATAAACCATCTTTTAAGTTTCTAAAATAAAAAAATTTTTAATTTTGATTTCTTTTTATATCGTATTATATAATAATTAAGAACTATAAATTAAAGATATTGGCATGTCGATATATGTCGTTGAAGCTAAAGCATTAATGCAAATAATTGCGGAGAAGTTAAAAGAATCCTACAGCGAAATTGTAAAACCACCTGAGGGGAGCGAGTTTTGGAAAAGTGCCTTCTTTAAAGAATTGGCACCTAAAGACCATGAAAACTTTTGGTATGTCCGTTGCGCGTCTTTATTGCGAAAGGTTAAAAAATTTGGCCCAATCGGTGTAAACCGTTTAAGAAAAAAATATGGAGGAAGAAATAAAAGAGGTTCGGGTTTGAATCATAGTTCTAAAGGATCTGGTAAAATAATCAGAGTAGCATTACAACAGTTAGAAGAGGCAAATCTAATCGCGAAAACAGAAAAGAACGGAAGAATTGTGTCTAGTGAAGGAACAAGTTTATTGGAACGAACAGCATATTCAATTTTAAGAAAAAAGAGCTAATATTTTTTAATAACATATTCTCTCGTGTTTTATTTTGAGTGATGAAGACGAATTAGAAAAATTAAGAAAAAAAAAATTAGAAGAATTGCAGCAACAAGTAGCTCAGCAACAATTTGCTGAGGCACAGCAACAGGAATTTGAAACTAAGAAATACCAAATCATGAGAAAGATTCTTACTCAAGAGGGACGACAACGATTAGAAAATATTAGAATAGTTAAACCTGAATTTGCTCAACAAATTGAGTTCCAATTGATACAATTAGCTCAAGCAGGAAGATTAAAAGGTCCATTATCGGATGCCGCTTTTAAAAAGCTGTTAGAACAACTAGCTGGTAAGAAAAAAGATTTTAAAATTAAAAAATTTGATCAAAATATTTAAAGAGATGAGAGATCTATTGGCCAGAAATAAAGATTTACCCTCCAAACTAAGAAGAGCAAAGAAGTTAAAGCAAAGTAAATCGATCCCAAGTTGGGTGATCATGAGGACTGGAGGTAAGGTTAGAAGTAGTCCATATACGAGAAGAGAATGGAGAAATACTAAGCTCAAGAAAGATTAAATTAATCATAAATGAATAAAAAAATTAGAAATAAAATGGCGAAAAAAAAAA
>JBHLQY010000077.1:1387-9341 GCA_048883105.1 Candidatus Thorarchaeota archaeon
GAAGCAGAAGAGATTGAAGAAATTGATGAATTTGAAATAGAAGAGGTTTCCGAAGAAGAGGAAATTGAAGAAATATTTGAAGAAGAAATGGAGGAGGAAGAAATTGAAGAAGTTGAGGCTGAAGAAGAAATTATTGACGAACGAATATATATTATTCCTTTCGCAAAAGCTCGAAGAGGTCCCAGGATCAAAAGGGCAAAGAAATCGATCAGGTATCTAAGGGAATATATGACCCGCCATTTTAAACCCGAATCTTTAGTCATTTCTCAAGAAGTAAATGAGAAAATCTGGGAACGAGGCGCTCAGAAACCACCTCGTAAATTAAAGGTAAGAGCAACAAAAAATATTGACGGTTTGGTCGTGGTCTATTTAGCTTGAAAATAAACATTTTTTAAAGAAATCATTCTGGTTTTTAAAAAAAGATATTCGGTGAACGTTTAGTACTTGTCTATTTTGAAATCCCAAATATTTGGCGGAAGTTTAATAGGCGTCTATTTGACAGCAAACAATTCTTATGTTTTATATCCTCATCTTTTATTAAAGCCAATACTTAAAAAGTTCAAATCAGTTTTTGACGAACCATTATACCCATTAACTCTAAACAATTCTAATTTATTAGGGATATACACAGCGTCAAATAAATATGGAATTATTATTCCGAATATTATAAAGGAAGATGAGCTTAACTTACTTAAATCTTATGTGGGAGGGGCTCAAATTGGAATTCTTAAATCAATAGATAATGCGTTTGGAAACTTAATACTCTGCAACGACAAGGGTGCAATCATTAGCTCGTTTTTAAAAGATTATATGAAACAAATAGAAGATATTTTAAATGTTGAAACGGAAGTTTTTGAATTCGCAGGCTCTTTTCTTCCGGGATCAATATCTATAGTAAATAATAATGGCTGTTTGGTCCATCCTCTTGCGAATGACGATGAAATTGAGAAGATTACATCAATTTTAAAAGTCAAGGATACCGACGTTTCCACTATCAATCGAGGAATTCCATATCTTAGTGCGGGTGCTATTGTTAACGATAAAAGTGGGATTTTTGGCTTAGATTCAACGGGACCAGAGTTAATGAGGCTTACATCCGTTCTAAAATTATAAAGAATACTATTTTTTCCTAAATCTAAAAAAAAAACCAAAATTTATTATTTTCTAAATATTTATGTAATTTAAATATGTCATCAGAGATAAAAATATTCCAAATCATCGGTACTTACAAAAAGAAACACAAGAAATATCTTTTTAGAAAAGAAGTACGAGCTCTTAAAGAAAAAGATGCTCTTGAAAAAGCATTATCACAAATAACTTCTATAGGTATTTATAGGCGACAAATTGAAATTGAAGAAATAAAGGAAATTACTCCAGAAGAGAGTCAAGATCATCTTATCCGTGAATTATCTCAATAGATAAGAATTAATTAAATTCGGGTAGAAAAAATATGGAAAATTCTCAAGAGGCAAACAAACTCCTATATGATTTTCGCAATCTTAAGGAACAAAGGGATATGTTCGCCAATCAATTGGAAATTATCAATGTTTCTCTTAATAATCTTATGAATACTAAAACTACAATAGAAAATTTAAAAAATGTGAAGGAGGGGGAAGAAATATTAGTCCCAGTAGGAGGGCTAATTAATTTACAAGCAACCATCAAGAACCCTAGTAGAATTCTATTTTATATCTCTCAAGATGTCGTGATTGAAAAGGATTTAGATAGTGCCACAGAATTTATTGATAAAATAATTGGACAGCATAACGAACAACAACAATATTTAAGAACTCAGATTCAAAATCTAGACTTAAACCTTCAAAATATGTCCAGATCTTTTCAGAGAAGTGATTTCCAACAGAAATAATAAGGTTAATTTAGATCAGGTTAATTTTTTATTAAAGCATGCTTCATTTTACAGGAAAAAAATGTTAGAAAAATTAAAAAAAGGCTTCTCTTCTTTTATTAAGCGAACTCTAAACGAAAAGAAATTATCTAATTCGGTTACTGATTTAAAGCTACTTCTTTTGAGTAATGATGTAGCTATTGACACCGCAGACGAAATATGTGATCGAATTGTTGAATCATTCAAAGGAGAGCAATTAGGACGATTATCATCAACAAAGAATATGTTATATGATGCATTAGAAGAAATTATTATTGATATATTAACGCCTGATCAAGAAATTGATTTATTAAAAGAGATAAAGAAAAAAAATGTAAAAAATTCACCTTATGTCATAGTCTTTTTCGGGACTAACGGTACTGGTAAGACAACTACAATAGCTAAAATTGCTTTTTATCTTAAAAAACATAATCTCTCATCTGTAGCTGTAGCTTCTGACACTTTTAGAGCAGGAGCTATAGAACAATTATCATATCATATGGATAATGTTGGAATTAGAGTCATTAAACATGATTATAAATCTGATCCCGCAAGTGTATGCTATGATGCTATAGAACATGCCAAATCTAAAAAAATCAATGTGGTTCTAGTAGACACAGCAGGCAGACAAGTAACAGATAAAAATTTGATGATAGAAATGCAGAAGATCGTAAGAGTTGCCCAACCGAATTTGAAAGTTTTTGTTGGCGATAGTCTTGCTGGAAATGACGCACTATATCAAGCTAAAGAGTTTAAAAAGCATGTTGGCATAGATGCTAATATTTTAACTAAACTTGATGCTGATGCAAAAGGAGGCGCAGCCTTGTCAATCTCCTTTGAGACTAAAAAGCCAATTATATTTGTCGGGGTGGGTCAAGCCTATGATAATTTAGAAGCATTTAATCGCGATTTATTTATTTCAAATATACTCGATAGAGATTAAATTTTTCCCAAAATATTTGCTAGTAGTTAAATTTTTTAAAGATTATGAATTGAAGTGCAATAACATGTCAAATTATCCTAAATACGAAAAGTACGCAAGGTACCAAGCAAAAAAAAAGCCAGGAAGGTATCAGAGATTTACCCAATTCATGAATAATGCAAAAAGAATCCTCAAAATCGCGAGCAAACCTTCAAGAAAAGAGTATTGGCTGATATTTAAGATTTGTGGGATTGGTCTTGTGGTTTTAGGGGTTTTATCCTATGTTATTCAATTAATTTTTTCTGTAGCTCTTCCAATCGGCAAGTAATCTTTTTCTGTATAGTTTTTAAGAAAAAAGTAATGAATTAGTTTAAGGTTAAAAGAAAAATATAGTAAGATGACTTGGTATTTTTAATTTATTCTCTTTATTTTTACAAGCTATAAACTTTATTTTTAAGTTAACGGAAATTGTAAGCAAGCGCTTTGTAAGCACTCCATCGATAATAAGGTATGTTAAATCCTTAAAATCACGGACTTTTTCAAAAATTTCTCCTACAGGCATCTCAAAAACTTTATCTACTTTTTTATTAAATCCAATACTATGTCCAGCTTCAATATTGTTAATCGCATCAATTATGGCTGATTCATTTTTTATTTTTAGTTTTTTTAATATTTTAATAAGCTTGCTTTCTTTTCCTGCGTATTTTTTTTCTGTTTCCTTTAATTTTTTCGCGCGCTTTTTATTTTGTAGAGCTTTTACCATCTGTTTTCTTGTTAGCTCTTCCACCTCGTATCCTTCAGGAGCCCTTACAACAAAATCAATTTTAGCTACTTGTAAAAGCTCGTTCAAGATAATCGTGCCACCTCTATCACCATCTAAAAACGCAGTAACAGTTCCTTTTTTATTTGTTAAATCGATTAAAGATTTTGGAACTTGAGTGCCTTGCACTGCAATAGTATTTTTAACGCCAATTCTTAACAGATTTAGGACATCTGCGCGTCCTTCTACTATTATTATATCTGGACTATCTTTAAGTTCAGGTCCAGCTGGAAGTTTATCTGGACCCCATGAGACAATTTCTCCAAGTTTAATATCTGTATCTATTTGTTCTTCTATCTCTGATGGTTCTAAAGATTTTGAATCCCAATCTTTTAACAATTCAGTCGCTCTTTCTATGATTTGCTTCCGTTTTGTTTCTCGAACATCCTTTATCTCCATTAATTTTATCTCAGCTTCACAGGGCCCTACACGGGACACTGTTTCTACTGTTGCCGCAAGTAGCGCTGTTTCTTTACGAGTAAGGCTGGATGGAATTTTAATGACACCCTCAGAAATTCCTTCTTTTGACTCGTTCTCAACTTCAATCCTTCCTATTCGCCCCGATTTTTGAAGATCTCTTAAGTCGAGGTCCAAAAGGAGGCCTTCTGTCTGGCCAAAAATCGCACCGACAATATCTGATTTTTCAACTACTCCTTTAATTGTAAATTTTGTTTCGATAATATATTTAGTTGTAAAATCAGTCTGATTATTTGTAATTGTAATCACTCCTATTAGATTTATTTTGATTTAATTAAATTTCTTACATTTTAAAAAAAAATCAGAATTAGACTCTCGACTTATACCTTCGAACTAAAATCTTAAGTTATAATTTCGAATAAAAATCCCAACTTATAGTTTACAACTATAAGCTCTATTATTGTGTCTGAATTTAATGTATAACCTTAATTTCTTTATATGATTAATAATTCTGATTTTTTGATGTGTTTAATAGTTTTATTTTGTTTATATGATTAATAATTCTGATTTTTTGATATGTTTAATAATTTTATTTTATCTATTTAATGATATTTTGTTAATTTTGAATGTTGATTGTAAATATTATTAATGATTATGAAATATATAGTTTAACATTTAATAAAATTCTTTCCAATAATTTAAAGGTAAAATAACATCTCCATAAGATTTTATTTTATTAAAATTATAAATCAATTCTTACTTATGAGCAGATATTGGAATAAAATCGTATTGGACAAACTTTTTGCTAATTCGAAACAAGATCGTGTGAAATATAAACTAAATACAGAAATCGGCAGATTTTATTTTTATTTTAAAAAAGAAAAGGATTCAAAAGTCTCAGGAAAATTAATTTTTTTCCCTACTTGAATGTATTTTTTTCTGGTTTTATTACATAATTTTAATGCTATTTTTAAAATAATCAGTTTTTTATTGTATTCTTGTTTTTAATTCATAACCTTTCTTTTAAAAAAAACTTGAATTATTTTACATGATTGAAAGAATCCTTGTCCTCGGTGGTAAAGGTGGAGTAGGCAAAAGTTCCATAAGTGCTGCAACAGCTGTTTTATTATCTGATCTCCTTCCAGATAAAAAAATTCTCCTCATTTCTTTCGACATGGCGCATAATCTTAGCGATCTATTTATGATCGAAATTGGTGATAAATTAACACCTTTGACAAATAATCTTTGGGCTATTGAACCTGATCCAGATGTCTACGCAAGAGAATATACGGAAGTTTTTGCAAAAAAAATGAGAAGTTTAATAAAAAAAATGCCTATTGTTGGTTTAATACCGAAAATAAAAAATTTCATAGATACAACTTTTACAGCAGAGTCTATTCCACTAGCTCTTAAAAATGCCATGTTTTTCCAACAAATCTTAGATGCGGAAGATGTAAATTCTCAAGGTCTACGATTTGATGTTATTATTGCGGATTTTCCCCCAACTGCAAACATGCTAGCTCTTTTCGATATTCCAGAAGATCAAGTTAAAGTCGTTTTGAAGTATTCTTTAAACTTTTATAATTCAATAAAACACGCTCTTAAAGGTGTCTCACAAATGTTTCGAAAAATACTTCATCCTTTTGAACCAGAGGGAAATAGAGTAAATATAGGGGATGAAATTGTAAAAATGTTAAATGAGCTAGAACAGAGAGGAGAACGTATATCAAATTTAATCCACGACGTAGGATCGCTTAGACTAGTAACTATTGCAGAGAAACCGTCATTCGAAGAGATTAAAAGAGCAAGAGATTTGACTAAAAAATATATTAAACTTGATGGAGTTCATATTAATATGATAACTCCAAAATCAAAAAAATGTGTTTTCTGCAACAATATGCGTTCTATCCAACTTAATTATATAGATGAAATAATTAACGAATTTAAAAAAACGAAAATTTGGCAATCTAACAAGCTTAAAGAAGAACCGATTGGACTTGAAGGATTGAAAAAATTAGCTCGCGAAGTTTACGGAGTTGCTAATGCTGAAGATATTTTATATCCAATGGCTTAAAAAAATGATTAATGTAATTTGAATTAAATAATATTAAAAAAAGCTTTTAGTCCTATAGAGAAAAACTCACCTTTATTTAATGCTTATGTGGTTTTGGATGACTTCCGCAATAATAAAGTAAATTCTCTTTTTATTATTCCTAATAGTTTCAATTCCTTTATATTTATAATTATGTACCTTCTTCATAACCATGGATATAATTATATTGTTCTTCCGTTAAAGTGTCAATTTCAATTCCCATCGATTGGAGTTTTAGAAAACCAACCTTATCGTCAATATCAACAGGAACTTCAAGAACGCCAGGCTTGAGCAAATCCTTATTTTTTACTATATACTCGGACATTAATGATTGGAGTGCGAATGACATGTCCATAACTTCACTTGGATGCCCTTCGGATAAGACTAAATTGGCTAAACGGCCTTTTGCTAATAAATACACTTTCTTCCCATCAGGAAAGATTAATTCTTCAACATTGCTTCTAATAGGTTTTATTTCTTTAGCATATTCATACAATTCCTTGGTTGGAATTTCAATATCGAAATGCCCAAGATTGCCAAGAATGACCCCATCCTTTAGTAGAGAAAACATATCCTCGGTGGGTGCTATTACATGTTTACAGCCAGTCGCGGTTAGAACAATATCTGCGTCTGGAAGCGCCTTAGCAATTGGCATAACATTAAATCCTGCAAATCTAGCTTGTAATGCCTTGATTGGATCAATTTCCGTTACAATAACATTAGCACCTAAACCTCTTGCTCTAAGTGCCATTCCAGAGCTGCAATGACCGTATCCAGCAATGACTACAGTCTTACCAGCAAATAAAACATGCATTCCGTAAATTGCAGATATAATTCCCTGTCCTGTACCTAACTCATTATCAAATTGATTCTTACATCTTGCATCGTTTACAGGAAAGAGAGGTACTTTCAATGCTCCTTGTTTCTCCATTGCTTTGAACCTTTTTACACCAGTGGTAGTTTCTTCTTGACAACTAATAATCGTTCTAGATGAGATAAGTTCAGGAAATTCTTTATGAGCAGTAACTATCATATCAGCTCCGTCGTCAATTAAAATATTAGGGTTTGCTTTTAAACATTCTCTAATACACCAATAGAATTCTTCATCAGTATTTCCATGCCAAGCAAAAACATTTATACCTTCCTTTACTAAAGCTGCAGCAACATCATTTTGGGTAGAGAGAGGGTTACTTCCACATAAATATACTTCAGCACCACCTGCCTTTAATGTTCTTGCTAAGTTTGCGGTCTCTTTTGTAATATGTAAACAACCCGCAATTATTGTCCCTTCAAGTGGCTTTTGTTTTATAAATCTTTCACGAAGAATTTTTGAAACGACAGGCATTTTATTTTCAGCAATATATATCGCTTCTAATCCTTTATCAACTAAACTTTCGTCAGCAATTTTATAGTTTACCATTTTTTATAATTTACTTTTTCTTATAATTAGAATTTATAAATTTATATTTTATAATTTTAATTAAAATTTAAATATATTTTTAAGAAATAGTAAAATAATATTATTTAGAAATAGGCATTTAATTAATTAGCTGATAATATGAAAAGGATTAAGCAATCAGAAAATATCCCTGATTTAATAAAGTTCTTAAATTCTAAATCAAAACCTAATTTTAAAAGAATTTCCAAGAAATTAAGAATAACTAGGCAAACATTTCAAAATAAATTTGATAAATTAAAGCAGAAGGATTTAATTAGTAATTTCACAATAAATATAAATCCAAATATTTTCCCTAAGCTAAATTATGTTATTTTGGAAATAAAAACAAACCCAAAAGAACCATATTTAGTTGAGGAATT
>JBHLQY010000078.1:0-9244 GCA_048883105.1 Candidatus Thorarchaeota archaeon
GCTAATAAAAGATGAACGTGAAGTACAAGAAATCCTTAAAATACCAATTGATTTTTTCGTAAGTAAAAAAAATTTTAAAGAGCAGGCAATTGATATTGAAGGGAAAAAATTTCCTATTTTCTACTTTAATTATAAAAACAAACAAAATGGCAAAACTTATACAATTTGGGGTGCAACAGCATACATGATCTCAACCTTTATTGAACTCATATATGATGTGAACATGTCGGAACTTGGATTACAACGATTTAAATTGAAAAAAATCAAGCATCTGAAGGATTATATTAAATATAGAAATAAAATCCACAGAAAATTTGAAAGAAACAAAATTTAACATAAGAAAATGTCCGATTCAAAATTCATTTTTAATCCTGATTTTATTCAAAAAAGATTGAAAACATATGATTCTCCTTCTAGGCTCTGTTTAGATGATGATTCATTTATTAAATCTGCAATTGTTTTTTTAATTATTTCATATAAAGATAAACCTTACGATTTAGTTTTAATCCGACGCACTCACCGAGATCGAGATAAGCATGCTGGAGAGATGTCTTTTCCAGGAGGATTATTTGATTCACAATTAGATAAATCATATCAAGATACTGCGCTCAGAGAGACAGAAGAAGAACTTGGAATCGCAAGGGAAAAAATTAAATTGATAGGCTGTTTAGATGACCACATTACTCCTAAAAAATTTATAATCACTCCTTTTGTAGGTTATATTGATGAACATCAAGAAATGATTAAAAAAGAAGATGAAGTACAGGAGATTATAAAGATTCCTATAAATTTTTTCGCCAATAAAAAGAATTATAGAGAAAGAACATATAAACTTAAAGACGATTCTGTTGCGGTAGGAAAATATAATTATCGAGCGCCCAATGATAAGAAATTTGTTATTTTTGGAGCTACAACCCATATAATTGTGACTTTTATCGAATTGGTTTATAATTTTAAACTTATGAATCCGAGAGCAAGACGGTTAACATGCGATGATTTTAAAGCTTGAAAATGAAAAATTATTTATCTTAAAAAGATAAATTTCATTTAAAATAATAAATAACTTTGAAACATAGAACTTTTAATTAAAATGGCCCTTGACGGTCGGATTTTGGAAGCGTCTCGTTTTCAAACGATAAGTGGTCTCCGACGCTGGGCTTCAAACCCAGTTATCCTGCGGAGGGATAGGAGTTCGATAATTGCAAGGATTTACCCTACTTTTGGAAGTCTCCTCGAGGGCCGCCATTTTAAAACTTTAATGTGATGTATGTTGTTTGATTTCAACAAAATAAACGAATTTTTTAAAAACTCACCTATTCCTCAAAACATGTTAAATAGAGGGCAAATAGTCTTAGATAATTTCTTAAAACCAATAAAGATTTTGTTTGAACAGAAAAATGTGCCTAAAGAACCTTGGAGTGACGAACAAATTGAGTTTTTGCTTCAAGCTCTTTCAAATATGGATACTGACAAGGATACTAATGCCGCTAGAGTAGGCGAAAGGGAGGCAAGAATTGCTTCCAAACTCCATTTAAAAACTTCAGCTGGATTCTGTCATGGAGTTGGTAGAAGCGGTTTTTTAACAGCTCCACAGCCAAAGGCTCCAGGTGGATCAATAATGTACGAAATCTCTAATTTCTTAGCGAGAAATTTTCTTAAAAATTTTGGCTTGCCCAATATTAAGGATGCGATTGTTGTTCCTTTAGCAACGGGAATGTCGTTAACTTTATGTTTAGGTGCTTTAAGACTTGATATAGAGAGCAATAAAAACACAATATTAGTTCCACGAATAGATCATAAATCTATATTAAAAGCATTTGATTTAGGAGGGTTTAAACCTAAAATAATTAATGGTAAAATATTCGGTGATGCTGTAAGAGTGCCCATAGATGATATTAAAGCAAAGTTAGATAATAATTGCTCTGCGATCATATCTTTTACGAGTTTTTTTCCACCCAGAGAGTATGATGATATAAAAGAAATTAGTAAATTTGCTCAAGAAAATAACCTTATTCATCTTGTAGTTAATGCATATGGAGTTCAAAGTCCCGAATGGATGAAATTAATTAGTTCTGCTATTGATGCAGGAAGAATAGATGTCATTATTCAATCTACAGATAAGAATTTTCTTACACCCGTAGGTGGAGCTGTAATTGCCTCCCCTCGAAAAGAAATAATACCTAAAATCAGTCAAGCGTATGCTGGTCGAGCTTCAGCAACACCAATTGTAAATTTTCTTATTTCTATGCTTTCTTTGGGTATTAATGGGTATCAGAATCTATTGGAAGAACAAAAAAAAAATCGTGTATTACTTGAAGAAAAGTTAAAAATAACTGCGGATAAAATAAATGAAAGAGTTCTAGATATATTTAATCCCGTAGCCGTCGCTTTATCTCTTGAAAGCTTAAAAAAAGAACAGTTAACTGCTTTAGGAGGTGCATTATATAATTTACGAGTCACTGGACCGAGAGTCTATAACCCTAAAGATGATAATTTTGGAACATGTTGTGATAATTATCCTATTCCTTATATTGTGATGAATACAGCCATAGGAGCCAAACTTACGGATATAAATTCTGCAATTGAAAGATTTGAAAAAGCTTATGACCAAATTATCTAATCATATTAAAAAAAAAAAATCTTCTAATGTTATCGAAATAGATATATATAAATTTGAAATTAAAAATTATAAGAATATATCAAATTCCAAATAGTGACATAGGGTATGATAGATTATGGTCGAAAACCGTCTGCTTGATCAATTTAACTCTGTAATCACTTCCGAGTGGTTGTCCACGAATATTACGGAAGATTATGCCCCTTTAAATCATAAAGAATTGTTTGAATTGGCCTATCATACATCTAATACTGTAAGTAATAGAAATATTTTTATAACATTATCCCAAGATGAAAATAAAGCTGGTTCAAAAGCAATTCTTTATTCAAACACCAAAAAATTTATCTCAATTGAAGCTCATGACGATAAATTGTCAATTACTAAGTACTTCAGCGAAGGTAGTAGTGGTGATAAATTAATTAATGAAACTGCCCCCAAACTCAGAACGAGGAAGGAAAGATTCGTTAAAAAAGAAAAAAACGTGAAAGAACAAATACTTAAATCTATCTTAGTTGAAAGAAAGCTGGATGAGTGTGCTAATCTGGTAATGGTTAAAGATATTAATCGAAAGATTTATTTCGCTATTGGTGATGCGAGGGAATCTGCTGCAGTTGTGCCATTATTTATGGAGGCTGAAGGAGCAAGTTTGGTGCAATTAGCGCTTAACAAATGGATGAGTACAACCCAACAATTAGATGAAGAAGAAACATTCCCGGAAACTCATGTCTCTGGATTGCTTAAAAACTTAATGCAGATTAAGAAATGGTTGCTAAATTTAATTTCTCTTAATTTAGATAAATAACTTATTTCTAAAATCTGATAACTTTTTCAAAAATAATTATAATTTGAGAATCAAATGCTCCCGGGGGGATTTGAACCCCCGATTTCTTGGTTTTTTACAAACTGTAAAAATCTCTCAGGTTTTTACTAAACACAGACAATATTTTTAAAATTGTATGTCTATGTGTCAATTATAAGACCTGCGCTTGTTGATCAAGCTCATAAAACCTGTGCTTGTTAACCAGGCTAAGCAACGGGAGCTTTTTAAAATCAACAACTATAGAATTATACAAAGTGAAAAAGAACTAAAAACATAAAAATTTAACTATAATCACTAATGTTATAATTATATTCAAAAAAATATTAATAAAAGTGTTATCAGAGCTTAAAAAGGTGATATTTATTGGCTGAAATGATGCAAGACCTTTTAAATTCGATTTATAACCGCATCGCACAATTGGGGCAAGCTATTCAAAGTTTAAAGACAACTTTAGACGAATTAAACCAAAATATCGAGCAAAAAATATCTAATTTAAACGAAAGAATATTAGAATTCTCAAAAGAAATTAATGTAACTCAAACAATACATATTGATGCGTTAAAAGAGATAGGACTTGGGGTTACAAATGAAATAGAAAAAATTCGACAGGGGTTGGCACTCGATTCATTCCAAAACATGATTTCATCTCTTGAAAATTTCGAAAAATTAGCCTCTGAAGTGCTTAATCAAGACACAGTAAATTTATTATTATCCGAAGCAATCGAATCTGTGAAGAAACTGAAAGAGAATCTACGAGAGGAAGAGGTGAGCGGCTAAAAATGGCTGAGCAGCTATTAGATCAAATGATACAAAAAATTAACGCAATTACGCAATCTTTAGAAGGGACAATTTCCCAAATTCAGAACATGAGCGACACAATTAATAATATAAATCAAAAATTTAGTGAGGAGACTGTAAGCTTAACGGAGAATATCAGATTAATTGTAGAAGTATTAAAACAATTTCGTGTACAGTCATCTAAAAGTTTAAAAGAATTGTCGGATGAATTAAACGAGAAAATACAAGATTTATGGGATAAAAATTCTTTAGAATCTATTATAAAAGAAGAAAAGAACTCAATTGACATAATAAGACAAGGAGAAAAAGCAGTTTCCAATAATTTATATTACGCTCAATTGCTCTCGATAATTCGCTCTATTAGAGAAGAAACAAATAGAGTATTAAGTGGAAGAAGAACTTAATTGTTTTTTTTTAATTCTTAAAATTATTATGTTATAGCTAACTTTAAGGTGTCCTTTATTTTATGCCAAAAAATAAAAAATTAATGCAAACTGATAAAGAAGAATATTCCTAAAATCTAAAGCGTTGCCGGATTTTTATCAGGTTGGTAAAATATTTCAAAAGAAAAAATAATTCTTATGACAGATTATAAAAAAAACATAATCGCACTTTTAACTGATTTTGGTCCTCTCGGAGGTCATTACGTAGCAAGTATGAAGGGCGTTATTTTAAAAATTAATCCTAATGTTAAAATCATTGATATCTCTCATAACATATCATCATTTTCGATAATTGAAGCCTCATATGTAATTAAAACTACATATAAATATTTTCCAGAAAATACTGTTTTTATAATAGTTGTAGACCCAGGAGTAGGAAGTTCGAGAAAAATATTGGCCCTTAAAACAAAAACAAATTATTTTTTTGTTGGGCCTGATAATGGGATTTTTTTAAATGCAATTGCTATTGACGAAATCTCAGAATGTGTGATAATAGATAATGATAATTATTTTATTAAACCAGTCTCAAAAACCTTTCATGGGAGAGATATAATGGCTCCTGTTGGAGCTCACATCTTAAATGGAATCCACTTAAACGATTTTGGTCCTCCCTTTGAACCAACAAATTTTACTAAATATCCAATCGAATATAAAGTCCTCCCAGAAAAGAAAGTTATCCACTGTACTATTATGTATGTGGATAATTTTGGAAATGGAATTACTAATATAGTAATAGAGAAAAATTTTATTAAAGGAACATCATTATCGTTAAAGGAAAATATGGTTATTGCTTTAGAATTCAAAAACCAAAAATATGAAGGTAAATTTATTTCTCATTTTGCGTCTGCATCACTAAATTCTCTTGTCTTTTTGAAAGGATCAACTAATTTTCTTGAAATTTCAATAAATCAAGGGAATGCAAGTAAAGACATAGGTTTTAAATCGGGCGATATTATTACAATTAAGTTATAAGCTAATATGAAAAATTTATGGAAAAAGAAATTCTAGCCTGCATAGATAACAATAATTTAAAATATCTTCAATCAGGGCAGATCTCTAAATATATATTTCCAGTTTCTCGGAAAGAAGCACATCAAGAAAATATTACTCATTTAATAGTTCGCTTTTTTATAATGGCGATTACTCCTGAAAATGAATTTCTTTACTTAGTGCAAAAACGAGGAAAAACTAAAGAAAGCTTCCCTGAATATTATACAGATTCTGCTTCTGGTCATGTAGACTATGAAAAAAATTTAAATCTCAACAAAATTAAAAAAAATGCAACACGAGAACTTGAAGAAGAATTTGGAATTCCAAGAAAAGAAATTCAGAAAATAATATTTTACGATCTAAATGAAGAAAAGGATAATTTTACTTCTGAAATCGCTTTCATTTTTTTCGGTTTGGTTAATTATAATATAAAATTACACCCTAATCCTAAAGAATTAGAATCCGACGGAAGTAAATTCTATACAAAACTGCAATTAGAAAAATTGTTAGAAAATCAAAAATCAGTTGATTATTCTAAAGAAATTTGGAAAGAATTAATAAAAACTGATATTAAAGACCTTTTTGAAACAGGAAAAGATACAAAATTAAATAAGAAAGAAAAGGTTGCGTTGTTTATTGGAAGATTTCAACCACTACATCACGGTCATATTTATGTCATAAGAAATATTTTAAAATCGTTTAATACATTAAAAATTGGAATTGGAAGCTCACAATTATCGAATATTAAAAACGATCCTTTCACGATAGATGAAAGAAAACAATTTATAAATGCCGCATTGAAAAAAAGAGAAATACCACCTAAAAAATATAAAATATACAATATTCCAGACATATTTAATGCAAAAAAATGGTGTGATCACGTAATTTCTATAGTAGGAGAATTTGATGTCGTCTTTTCTAATAGTTCTTTCATTAGACAACTATTTCAAAATAAAGGGATTAAAGTTGGAAGAAGACTTGTTATATTTAAAAATAAATTCAATGCTACAAACATCAGAAATTTAATAGCTAAAGATGATAAAAGTTGGTTAAAGCTTGTACCAAAAGAGGTCTATAATTTAATACAAAAATTTAATGGAGTAGAAAGAATTAAATCTTTAAATAAAAAATAATAAAAGAACAAATAGCATTTGTGTTATTTTAAATAATCGATTTTAGTGCTACTGGCAGGTTTTTCGTAAAAAATTAATTTATTCTTATCTAATTTGGCATAAAATCCCTTGTCCCTAATCGTTTCAAAGATTTTGAATTTTATTTCGTTATCGTTAAATTCTAAACTTAATTCCGGAGATTTATATTTGATGTAATCAATAACATCTCTTAATAAAGTAGAAGCTGAAATGGAGGAAAATAATACTAAGGCCTCATCTATCTTTTTTAATAACTCAGGATTCATATCAAATTTAATTTTGGCTTTCATTATTTTTTTACGAAGTTTAATGACATCATTGGATTCGGAATTAGGATTAATCTCTAAATATCGATTACAAGCATCAATAGCTCTTTTATATGCTTTTGCCACGTAAAATCCATTAGCCAAATTTTTCCACATTATAGAGTCTTTACTATCTTCTTCGATCATCTTGTTATATATTTTAATGAGATTGGAGAAGGGTAAATCGTAAAGCCAATCTATTTCTAAAGACTTTGTATAAGCCTCAATAGCTTTGTCATATTCTTCCTTGCAAAACCAAACCCAACCTAAGTTGTTCCAAGCTATTTTGCTGTTACCTTCCAATTTTAAAGCTTTTAAGTAAGCCTCAGTAGCCATATCATATTTCTCTAAAAAGCGATAGGCTCGCCCTAAATCAATCCAATTTGCAGTATTTAAGGGATCGATTTGTAACGCTTCTTTAAATACTTTTATCGCTTTATAGTATTCCTTGCGGTCGAAATAAATATTAGTTAGATTTACTAGAGGAATATCATAATTAGGGTCAATTTCTAATGATTTTTTATACATTTCAATAGCATCTTCTATTTTGCCTTTACACTCCAATGTATAACCGATGTTATTTATCGCAGTTTTATTATCTGGTTCGATATCTAAAACTCTATCGTAATAATCAATCGCTCTTTCGTACTCTTCTAAATGTCTATAGGATAAACCGATTTTTATAAGGGCATCCACGTTATCTGGTTCTAAATCTAAAGCTTTTTTATATACGTTAATAGCCTCATTATATTTACCTTTATCAAAATAATTACTTCCTTTATCCATCAATTCGTTAGCCGTAACCATTGTTCTAACTCTTTATTTCTATATGTATTATATAGGTTGTAATATTTTAAATAATTGTTTCATGAGGCATTAAAATCAACAAAAAAAGAGAAAGAGAACGATTTTTGAGCGATACCAAATTTTTGGAAATTAATGGCTCATTTGGAGAAGGGGGAGGTGCCATCCTTCGTTTAACCGTAGCTTTTTCCATATTATTTAATCTCCCTATTAAAATTAAACGCATACGTGCTAATCGCCCTAAGCCAGGATTAAGAACTCAACATTTACTAGGGCTTAAGACACTTGCTGAATTAACTAGTAGTTCTTTAAGCGATTGTAAAGTTGGAACTAGGGAATTAACTTTAATACCAAATAGAGGAATTAAAAGTAATATTCACGTAAATATTAGTACTGCAGCATCTATAGGCTTATTACTTCAACCTATTCAAATTGCATCTTTAGGTTTTAAGAGACCGGAAAAAATCGAAATTTTTCTTAGTGGCGGAGGAACCTTTGGTAAATGGGCTCCAAGTCTTAATTATTTACAACGAGTTACTTATCCTATTTTCAATAAATCTGGTTTAAGAATTGATACTGAAATAAAAAAACACGGATGGTATCCAAAAGGGGGTGCATACTCAATATGTTCCATATTCCCTCCAAAAAATAAGTTAAAACCCATAAATTTAACAGAATTAGGAAATGTTGATTTAATTGAAGGTGAAATTATTATAACCAATCAATTGAGGAGACAAAGAGACATCATAGCGGAAAGAATTCGAAAATCTATTAAACAACAAATTAAAAGAAAATTAAAGATAGAAACAGATGTAAAGTATACCTGGGTGGATTCGATAAGTCCTGGCGTAGGGCTTTCTTTATGGGCTCACTCTGATACAAGTGCAATTATATCCACTGGTACGATTTTAGGAGAAAAACGTATATCTTCCGAAAAACTTGGATTTATTGCAGCAAATGAGCTGATAAAGTATATAACAAATGAGATTCCGGTTGATAATTATTTAAGTGATCAATTAATACCATTAATGGCATATGTTAAGGAACCTTCAAAAATAAGAGTTCTTGAAATTACAAATCATACAAAAACCAATTTAAAGTTAATTAAAAACTTTATAAACAGAGATTATAAAATTACCAAAGACAAACATAATTTTTTAATAGAATTCGGGGATTAATTACTTCTTTTTTTGTAACATAATCTATAATCATAAAAATTCAAAAGAAATTTTTATAAGATCTTGTTATTATATGAATATTATAAATTATCTTCAAATTTTCAATTAAGATGTCAATCGCACTCCAAAGATGTCCCA
>JBHLQY010000079.1:0-9001 GCA_048883105.1 Candidatus Thorarchaeota archaeon
GATCATAATAGCCGGAGACTTTTCCAAACGCTCCAAGCATAGGTATATTGAGGATTGGACCACTTGAATGCATAAAACCTCTATTAATACATATTCCTGTAGCGTCTACAATATAGATCTTTACATCTTTCGGCAATTTGGATTTATCAAGAGGCTCAAAGCTATTAGCAATAAGCATTACCCCTTCTTTAATAGAGTCTCTTACTCTTGGAATATCTAATAGAGAAATGTCAAATATAAAAATATAATCAGGATCTTTAACACTATCGTAAGTTCTAATCGATTTATTTTTTGATAATTTAGTAAATGCTTGGATTGGAGCTCCCCTTCTTTCTGCACCAATAATAGGGATTGCGATTGTATCCCTAAAGCCTTCATGATAAGCAAATTCAGCCAATAGCTGGCTAGCTGTAACGCTCGTTTGTCCTCCTCGGCCATGAAATGTAATCTCTATTACATCCTTATCCTTCATTCGTTCCAACTTTTTACTTTTTTAATTTTTATTTATTTATCACCAATGCAACCAATTAAAACGCAGAAATTTACATTTTTATGGTTGCACTATAAAATTAATACTACTTGTACTACTAAGAGAATAATTAATAACAATAATATAGAGTCTGGAGTGATTGAATAATTTTTTCTCTTTACATTTCGCATAAATTCCCAACTTTATATTATCGATTTATAAAATTATTAAAACAGTGTTATCTTTTTAAAAAAAAACTACTATTAAAAATTTACGGATAAAGTTTTTAAGTAAGCATTTTAAAAGCATTATAAAAGGACAACTCTAAACAGCAAATTGAAAAAAAAAATACAAAATTATGAACAATTTATTTTAGAAAAAGAATAAAAATATAATACCTTTTGATAATTTAATTAAATTTTTATCGTTTCGTTATGTCTGAGAAAGATAGAGAATTTATAGAAGAAATTACAGATTTTAAATGCCCAGCATGTAAAAATGGCAATGTACTGATAAATAAAACTATCTACGACCTTCCTGATAAGGATAAAATGCTATTTTTAAAATTTGAATGTACCAAATGCGACTTTGAAAAGAATGATATTATACCGTTAACTACTATAATGGATGCAGGTATTATGACTTTGAAAATAACGAACGAAAACGATCTTAATTCTAAAATATATCGTTCATCGACGGGAATATTAGAAATACCTGAATTGGATTTAAAAGTAGAACCTGGACCGACTGCTGAGTTTTATTATACTAATATAGAAGGAATTCTATTTAGATTTGAACGCGCTGTTAAGATTTATTATAATGATCTTGACACTGATCATCCCGATAAAAATGAAATTAAAGAAGCATTAAAAGATTTAAAAAAAGCAATGAAGGGTGATCTTGAATTTACTCTAAAAATAACAGATCCAGGTGGAGGAAGTTATATAATCCCTATTGATAAATCAAAATACAGATTTGAAAAAATTTAAAATCTAAGTTTGAATAAAAATTAAAATTTGAAATCCCATAATGTTTTTAATTGAAAATCTCTAAACAATCTATATTAATAAATAATAAATATAAAGGTGAAAATAGACGACTATTAAGAGAGTAGGTATTCTTACCGGTGGAGGCGATTGCCCGGGTTTAAATAGTGTCCTATATGGAATCATGCTTAAAGCTTTTGACGCTGGTGTTGAGTGTGTTGGAATTCTTAAAGGATGGAAAGGATTTATGGAAAAATTGACAATACCACTTAACATTGCTGACCATGACGATCTTCACACTATTGGTGGAACTATTTTATATACCAGCAGAACAAACCCATTTAAAGAGGTTCAAGAAGCTAAAACCAAAGAAGAAAAGGAGAAGATTAGACAAAAGATTGCAAAAGAAATGGCTACTAAATTTGATACATTGGGTATTGATGCTTTGATTGTCATTGGTGGTGATGATACGTTAAGCGTCGCCGACTCTATGGTCAAATATACAAAAGCAAAAATAGTCGGGTGTCCTAAGACAATTGACAATGACTTAGCTGGAACTCATTATACATTTGGATTCTGGAGTGCTGTCCAACTAGCCTCAAACGCCATGGATAACCTTACAACCACAGCAAAATCTCATCAAAGAGTATTTATTGTTGAGGTAATGGGACGTGATGCTGGCTTTCTAACCATGTATAGTGGAATTTCGAGTGGTGCTGATATTATCTTGATTCCAGAAACTCCTTTTGATTTAGAAAAGGATGTTGTTGAAGTTCTTAAAAAAAGAGTTAGATCGGGATATAATTATCATATTATTGCATGTTCTGAAGGTGCTTATCCAATTCAAGAATCACTCCAACGGGATTTTAAGACAATTACACAAAAAACTATTGATAAGCTGCCTAAAGATGTATTTGGTAATCCAATATTACCTGCTTTAAATATGTCTCAAATTCTTGTTAAAGAATTAAACTTAAGAGATGATTTAAAAAAGGAATTTCAAAAAAATGGTGTTGACTTTGAAATACGGAGCGTCGTCTTGGGACATACCATGAGAGCAGGAACTCCCAATTCATTTGATCGAATATTGGGGTTAAGATTCGGATTAGCAGCCATGAAACTCGTGTTGGAAGAAGATTTTGGTAAAATGGTCTCTCTGCAAGGAAATCAAATTACAACATTCCCTCTCTCTGAAGGTGTGAAAAAGAAATACATAACACCTGAGAATGATAAAATGGAAATTCGCGATTTACTCGTTAAAATTCGCTATTTATCAAAACAATAAATTATTTTTTTGTAATCCTTTTTATTTTATTAAAATCAAATTTAAAATAAATAGGGTAATTTTAACCAAAATGTTTTTCTTCCTCATGCTCAGAATCTAAAGCATCTTGCTCGATATCTCGACCAAGCCATTTTTCACTTAAATATTCTTTATACCATTCGTGTTGGATAATTAAAGACATTATTTCATTAGTTCCAGTCCAAATCATCCCAATCCTGCAGTCTCGAAGCAAACGTTCAATAGGATATACTGTTGTATAACCAATTCCTGCCATAATCTGCATCGAATTGTTTATTACTTTCCAACAGGCCTCTGTGGAAAACTTTTTAGACTCAGAAACGAGCCTCCTTTGTAAAGCTGGTGGTGCACCAGCATCAATGCTTTTCGCTGTATTATATACAATTGCTCTGGTCGCATCTAATAAAGTACAATTTTCTGCAATCATAAAACTTACTGCTTGAAATCTGTTTATTGTTTGACCAAACGCTTTTCTTTTAGAGCTATATTTGGTTGCAATTCGATGACAGGCTCTAGCGCAACCAATCAGACCAGAAGCGGTTGTTAATCTTTCTGGAACCATCATTTGATAAAAAATCTTACCTCCTGCTCCCTCTCCTAAAATAATATTTTCTTCTGGTACCACTACATCTTTGAAAACAATTCTTCCTGCGCCACCACCTCTAGTTCCCAATAATCCATATAAATATGCTGTTTTTACAGTGTCATCTCTATCAACTATTAACAAACTCAACCTTGTATGTGGATCAGCATTAGGATCCAAATTGGTCTTAGCATACACTAAAAAGAAATCTGCTCCTTCAGCTCCAACAACAAAACGTTTTTCACCGTTTAAGATATAATGATTTCCTTCCTTAACTGCGGTACATGTAGCTCCAAAAAAATCTGAACCACCTCTTGGTTCTGTCAGAGCTTCAGCACAAAACTTTTTGCCTTCACACATAGGTTTGAGGTATTTTTGTTTTTGTTCCTCATTACCAAACACATTAAGCGCTTCCCCACAAATACTAGTTATGGAGAACAAGCACGCAAGTGAACTTCCTAATACTCCTATTTCCTCTTCTGCAATTACTTCAGATTCCCAATTTAGACCTCTTCCACTATATTCTTTTGGAAATCTAATTCCAATCATGTTATGCTTAGCCATTGCCTTAACAAATTCTGCTGGATATTGAACTTCATCTTTATCCATTTTCTTTAATAAAGAAGGAGGCACTTCATTTTTTACAAACTCGCGGATTTCTTCTCTAAATCTTTTATTTTCTTCACTTAATAAATAATCATACATTCCAGAATCAGTTTTTTATTTATAATTTAATTATAAGTGTTTTACAACTTCTAATAAATCTTTCGAAGAATAATCCATTTAATAGGATTAGATATTATTTCTCAATCTTAAAAACGATCTTTAAATGTTTATATTTAGAATTAAGTAGCTTTAGCAAATTTCTTGCGAAATCTCTGAGATTTGTTGCATGATAGGGTTTTATTTCTGCTTGCTCATGATAAAAATCGTGCAGCATTTTGCGTGTAGCATTCGGGCCGTTAATGTTAAAAAACGCCAACCAATGGATAGAAGTTTGACATATTCTCTTTAATTGATCATCAGGAAATACTGATTTATCAAAAATAAGGTCATTGTATTTAATAATTGATTGGCTTACTTTCTCAATGTGATCGGCAATGGCAAGTGAATAACGACACATACTAATTAAATTTGAAGTTGTCCTCGTATTTCTCATATTTGCTGCGGCTTCAAACGCCTCCCATGCATCTTTCCATTCTTTCTCTCTTGCATCTTTTTCTTGGATTTTCTCATCCATTCCATTTACCATCACCACATTTATTAGATCACTAAGATCGACTTCATGTCCTCTTTTAATCTTTTTTTGAAAAATTTGTTTTAATGATCCTCCCTCGAGATAACTTCCTGCTCCAAAATCTAATAATTGATCAAGATCATTAGCCGCAATAAGAATGTGTTCTCTTCTTTCTCCTGTTAAAGGATTTACCCACTCAATATTCTTTTCCCATTCTCGAGTATTCTTGTTCTTTATCCATCCAGATCTTCTTAATACGTGATGTAATACATGAATTTTCCGAACCCAAAAATCTATATCATCAGTAAATCTTTTTCTCCGCCAATCTCTGGTTGTATATTTTCCTAAATAAAGCTTTATCGTCCCTCTTACGAGTGCTATTTTTCCATTTCTCAACACTTCCCGAGCCTCACTGTAATGGTGTGAACCAGTATCATTGGATAATTCTACAATTTTATTGAGAAGTATCCGAGCTTCTCCTGCAACGATATCGCAAGGGATACTCCCATCGGATGGATAGGATCTTGAACCTCCACTAACAAAATCCTTGAATAACTCAAATTCTCCATCTGGTATACTATACCAGAGATTCTTAAACATTAATTTGTTGAAAAAATAGTGTGTAAAACCATTTTCACTTATAAAAGTCTTTTCTGCTAAAGGTGAAACCTCTCTACGCTTATCTCCTTTAGTCACTGAATCGGCTCTAGTATCCCAGATATCGTTCATTAGTGAGAAATTTGGTATTTTCACTTTTAAATTTTGGTTTTTTATGCTATAAAATTAATTTATTATAATCAAATTCTTTAGTATTATTAATGAGTAGTTTTTTCGTTATCTATACTGAAACACCATGGGATGGGCTAAATACAAATGAATTGACCCAAGTTAGATTATTATCGTTGAAAAGTGTATTTAAGAGCTTCCCAGTAGTTGAAAAAGAGTTTTTTGACGATTTAAAATCAAAAGCATACAATTACGATTATTATTCAATTACACCATGTATTAAAAGAATTGTTGGACCAAATAATGAAGATTACGATATAATGAATTGGTTATTTATTTGGTCAATGGATAATGAAAGAAGAATATATCAAATCTTATTTCAAAGAGTTAAAAAAAAAAATAAATTGCAAGGCATACTTGTAGCAATTGCCCCTCCCGAGCTCGCTAAATTATTCGAACGTCATCAAAATAAAGCTATCGTTAGAGTGCTCTCATTACTTAATGATCCATCAAAAGTCAATTTTCTAATGATTCTGATAAATAAGGGCAAGTCTTTAGCTGAAGAGCAGCAAGTATTCCAGTATTATAAAAAAAATATGGGAAAGTTTAAATTTATAAATAAGTTAAAAGCCATGCCGAATATCCGAGGAGATTGGTTTCCTTCCAACGAACCTCGATGTCCTATTTGTAATACCTTTCTGACAGAGATACAAGATTACAGAATTGGTTTTGGCAAGTTAGTTTGTCCTCAATGCGGATATAAGAAGGTAAAATAGAATTTTTAAGAAAATTTACTAATTCAGTTTGCTCATCAATTTTTACTTCTTAAAAATATTACCAAAATATATCTTTTTAAGGACTTTGATTGATGTTTTCGATAAATTTCTCTTTTTCTTCTCAGCTTTCAAAGTTAAAATCATACTTATAACACCTATTAGAGTTTTCAACGCAATTTTAGCCTTATACTTTTTATAGAGCCCTCTAAGAATAAAACCCATAATGATGAAAATCGGAATAAAAAAGTACCAAAAATTTATCGCGTTTAATTTCTGGTGTAATGGAATAAAAAATAAAAGATAATGCGCTAGGTAGATTGTTAAAGAATAATAAGAAAAATAGAAAAGAAATCGATAACTTCTTTCAGTTTTAACAAATTCTTCAATATATATACCAATTGAGAATATTATTAATTGAATTCCGCAAGAAAAAATCGCCCAATAAAAACTAGTTGGGTGAGTTAAAACCTTTACATCAAAATTTGGATACCAGAACCACAATCCAAAGATAATAAGAATTGCCCCTATAATTAATGAAGGAATTAAAAGTTTATTTCTAATTTCATTCTTCCTTTCAATTGGATTTTCAATATTACTTATCTCGAATAATATATCTCCTACAACAGTTCCATAGAGAAGAAATGGAAAAAACCCTAAAATTACATCTTGTTCAGGAGAATTGTAAAATATATGATATATTATACCAAAAAAATTTAGCTGTCCAGCATATACAGTTAAAAATGAGAATAATAAATAATTTACAATCCATAAAGCTCCTGAAACACAGATTCTTGTAATTTTCGAAGTATTTAATAATGGAACTGATAATAATAATGATATGCCTATTGTTAATAAGACAAACCATGTCCAAATAAATAATGGATTCATTAACACAATAGCGAAAATCATATTGTAGATTAAGGCGATTAAAATTATTATTAACGCTCTTAAGATAAAAGAGTTCTTTACCATTTGTATTGTAAATGTATCTGATTTTTCTGCCATAATAATTCCTTTCCTATACGAGATAATACCACTTATTCCTGAAACAAATAAAAATCCCGCTGCTGCTGCCCATGAACCAATAAAAATTAGAAAATACCATAACCAACGGCTATCTGGTTGAATCCACCAGTCCATAAGATGTCCACCAATCATATAAAACATACAAAAACCACGTAATATATCAATAGTCTTAAATCTTTTCTTCTCCATAGAAATCATTAATATATGGTTATTGATAAATATAAGAGTTATATAGAAAGTACAATAAAATCTTATTTTAATTTTTTAAACGAGAGTTAATTATTTTAAGAAGAACACCTTTTTTATTCATATTCCACTTAAGTTGAAATATATTTTTTAATTTTAAATTAATAGAGTTATTAAAATGTATGTAGCATCTTTAGATCTTGGTACGACAGGATGTCGGACAAACATTTTTGATTTAGCTGGAGCTATTGTTGGTTCTGATTATAAAGAATATCCTAGCTATTATCCCTCACCTTCATTTGTAGAGCAAGACGCTAATGAATGGTGGATTTCCATAAAAAATACGATTAAAAACGCTATAAGCAAAAGCGGGATTGATAAGACGGAAATAGTTAGCTGTTCTATCACCAATCAAATTTCGGTTTAAAACTTCTTTCCGAAAGATTAAAGAGAAACAGTTGTTCCAGTAGATAAAGAAGGTAATCCCCTTCATAATGCTTTAGTTTGGCAAGATAGACGTACGACTGATCAAGTTGAGTTTATAAGAAACAAAATAGGACTTGATAGAATTTATAAAATTACGGGTTTAACAATAGATCCTTATTTTTCTTCTACAAAAATATTATGGTTTAAAGATAAGAAACCTGATATTTATCAAAAAGCTCATAAATTTTTGTTAGTTTCAGATTTTATTATATATAAATTAACTGGGAAATTCGTTAGTGATCATAGTAATTTAAGTAGAACTATGTTGTTTGATATTAATAATTTAAGATACTCAGAAGATATTGCCTCTGAAATGGGAATAGATTTAGATAAAATGCCTGAACCTTTTGAAAGCGGAGTCGATATTGGCGAAATAATTAATGATGAAACTGATTTTGATAATAAAACTTTAGTAATTACTGGTGCTGGAGATCAACAATCTGCGGCGCTAGGAGTAGGAGTTGTTTCTACAGGAGAAATCAAATGTACAACAGGAACGGGTAGTTTTATTTTAGCATATTTAAATGAGCCAAAATTTGACCCAAAGAAAAGAGTTTTATGTAGCTGTCATGCGATTCCAGGTTCTTGGGTTCAAGAGGCGAGTATCTTTACTTCTGGAGCTACACTTCGATGGTTTAGAGATCAAATAGGTCAACCAGAATGTATGGCTGCTGAAGAGGGACAAGACCCATATAATATAATCACTGCTGAAGCTGAAAAATCACCTATTGGAGCAAATGGATTAATTCTAATCCCTCATTTAATTGGAGCAGGAGCTCCTCACTGGAACCCATACGCAAAAGGATTAATTTTTGGTTTATCTCTAGGCCATCAAAGAAGAGACCTATATCGGGCTGTACTTGAAGGTGTTGCCTTTGAAGTGAAGAAAAACATCCAAATATTTAAAGAGCTTGATATTGAACCGAAAGAACTGTTGCTTACTGGTGGAGGTTCTCGTTCAGATTTCTGGAATCAGATTTACGCAGATGTATTAGGTATTACATGTGTACGCAATATAATTGAGGAAGCGACCTCTTTAGGAGCTGCAATATTAGCGGCTTCAGGGGCAGGGCTATTCCCTGACATAACAAAAGCGGCAGAGAATTTATGTAAAGTTGATAAAAAATGGCTTCCCAATCAAAATCGTCATGAATTATACGATAAAATTTATAATTTTTCGTCAAAACTCTACGATTTATTAAAAGATCAAAATATATACAAAA
>JBHLQY010000080.1:0-8286 GCA_048883105.1 Candidatus Thorarchaeota archaeon
AAGGAGTCATTACTTTAAAAAGATTGATTGAATTTGCCGCTCAAAAAGCTGGCGTTGAAAGATGCTTCGGAAGCGAAATGCATGGTCTTGCTCAGCGTGAAGGAGCAATTACTAGCCATATACGTTATCAAAAAAAGATTTTTGAGGAAGAACGAAAAAATTTGTATTCACCATTGATTTGCTACGGCGATGCTGATTTATACATCTGTTTCGAGCCAGTAGAGGCTTTAAGGCGGGGCATTTTTGCTTCAAATAAGACTTATTTTGTTCTCAATTCAAGGACTATTCCAGGAGTAATGATCGCGGCTGATCTTGAGCAATATCCTTCTTTAGAAAAAATTAAAGAAATTTTATATGGGTATTCAAACGAAATCTATTTCATGAACGCAACAGAATTATCCTTGAAAGAATTTAATCGAAATCAACAGGTAAATTTAATTATGTTAGGATTCGCAGTAGCTACTGGAAAGATACCTTTTATAAAAATAGAGCATTATGAGGAAGTGATTAAAGAATGGTTAAGAGATCCTGAAGATAACATTCGGGCAATACACATTGGATTAGAAGAAGGTACTAAAATAATAAATTCAAATTAAATATTGACATTAATAAATATCGCTTATACTCCAAAGAATAGAAAAAATCTAAGCTCTTTTAATTACATCAACTAACCCTTTCTTTCTAAGTTTTTCCATCATTTTTTCAATTTCTTCTACTTTTTTACCAGCAATATCAGCGACCTGTTCTAAAGTGTTCATTCCATCACAAATCTTAAGAACTTTAAATTCTTCTGGAGTAAGCATGCCTAAATGAACGCTCATTGGAGGAATCTCTTTTACAACGATAGGAATTCTTACATCTCCAGTAGTTGCTGCTGCTTTTAATTCTTTCATATCTGGGCTATCTCCAAAGAAAGCTTTAACTCCTGTGACATCATAATTATCATCAATATAAACATAAATAGTGTGCTCTTTTCCTGAGTTGTCGTCTGGATCTTCGGAATCTGGGTATGGATTTGAATGTTTATGTTCTCTGGTATATATGCCCATTTCAAGTCCATCATAAATCTCTTTTTTATCGACGTTTAGCGCAATCATGTCGCTGCAAATATCGCACCACGCCCATACTTCGACGAGTCTAAAATATTTTTTAACTTTATTTTCTGGAATTGTTTAGTTCACCTTTAATTTCTTGATAAATTTGAAATAAATTAGAAACTCAAAATGTAACTTATATATATTAATTATGATGTTTTACAATTTAAAGTTTAATTTGCTTAATCCTAGGATGTATATCTCAATGAAAGTATGAGTTTTAAAAATAAAAAATAATTAAAGTTATCTTTTATTTTATTTTTCAATCTCACCTATTAATAAATTATAATAAACAAATTTGCATGTCATTTAAAAAAAATATATGTTTTTGCTGTGGTCGACCGATCGCACCTTTCGAGGCTGCGGTGCATTTCCCCTGTCCTAACTGTGGAGATGTAACTATTTGGCGATGTGAAAGATGTCGAGCTATGGGAAAGACATATAGATGCCTTAAATGCGAATTTGAAGGTCCTTAAATAAAAAATATGAGATTTTCTATGGGAGGACAATATATTGCTTTAATTGATGTTGTTCCAGAAGATACGGATGTCAACTTTGAAGAATTTGTAGAAAAATTAAAAAAAGTACTTCCTAATACGTGTCTCATTGAACGCTATGAAATTTTACCTATAGCATTTGGCTTAAAAAAGGCTAGAGTTCGAGTAAGATATCCAGAAGAATGGGGAGGTACAGATAAAATTGAAGAACTATTCGGTCAAATTGATGGAATACAGGGAATTGAAGGAATAGCTTTTTCCAAAGCATAGTAGAAAAATTGATTTATTTCTCTTTTTAAGTTACCCAATTATAATTATTAGACTTATTTCTATAAATTTAATTTAGAAAGAAACATCAAAATTAAGTGATCATAAGTAAAAAATCTATCACGTTCTTTTGAATATTTTATCTAATTCTTTAAAAGATATAAATTTTAATGTAGGTCTGCCGTGGGCGCAATGAAAGGAATTTTTACAATTTGATAAGTCGATAATGAGATTTCTAATGTCTCGTAAAGTCAAATCATCTCCTCCCCTTATACTTCTATGGCACGCCAAGTAATTGATGATTTCTTCTTTCACTTCTGAGAAACTTTTATCTTTACCTATTTCCGTAATATCACTAATAATTTCTTTTGCTATTTCCGTCTTTGGAACCTTTTCCATAATAGCTGGAATTTCTCTCAAAATGAAAGTATTTCCGCCAAAAAGTTCTAAATTAAATCCTAATTTTTTTATATCGTTCAAATTTTCTTTCAAGAAGAACTTTTCGCTTGGAGTTACATCAATTTTTAGAGGCGATACTAACATTTGTTTGCTTATTTTCGATGTTTCGTAAGCTTTCAGTAATTTTTCTTTGTTTATTCTTTCAGATGCAGCATGTTGATCTAAAATGTATAATCCAAGCTCGTTTGTTTCCTCGTTATATCCCTCTAAAACAACATAGGTCTTGTTACTCAATTGTCCTGTATTGGAGATCAAGCGCACCTTAGGAAAATTTTTTGATATGATGTATTTTTCTCTAACGTATGTTTCAGGTCTTTTCATTTTATCGAGTTCCTCACCAGCAACAAGATCTGTTAAGTGTAGTTGTACTGTTTCGTCTATTAACTCACCTTCTTCGTTAAATACTTCTTTAGATTTTACCTCTTTTTTTTTAAAATCCCGAATTTCTTTAATTGGTCCATCAATTTTTTTTGATACTAAGATATTTCCCCTTATCGAATCGCTTTCCTTCTCAGTAATAAAGTGTTCTAATTCAGTTGAGATATATTTTGCTTCTTTTGCGATAAACTTATCTTCGATAAAATCTCGAATAACATTATAAACTTTATTGTAAATATACTCCTCTCGTTCAAATCTAATGTGTAGCTTCTTCGGATGGACATTAAAATCTATTACAGAAGGATCTAATTCAATATATAATACAAAAAACGGATGTTTTCCAACCATTAAAGTTCCTTTGTATGCTTCTTGTATTGCTCTAAATAAAAGGTCGCTTATAACAAAACGACGATTAATAAATAAACTCGAATAAGTTCTATTTTTTTTTGATATTTGCGGATGTCCTAATAATCCGTATACCTTAAAATAGGTGTCTTGTTCTGAGTAATCAATCGATTCCATAAATTTTGCGGTTAATTTTCCGTATATATGAAATACGGTAGTTTTCAAATCGTTAGAAGGGCAATTTAGTATGTCCAATTCATTATGCCTATATATAAAATGAATGTCAGGATAAGCTAGTGCGTACCTCTGCGTAATATCCGTAATGTGTCCTAATTCGGTAGAATCTGACCTAAGAAATTTCTGTCTTGCTGGAATATTATAAAAAAGGTTCTTGACTTTAACGTTCGTTCCAATAGGACAAGAAATTTCTTTTTTTCCAACCAGTTTGCCTCCTTTTAAAAATAGTTGAATACCTAAATTATTCTCTTCTGTTCTTGAAGTAATTTCCACTTGACTTACCGCAGCAACACTTGCTAAAGCCTCTCCTCTAAATCCTAAAGTGTGTAGATTATCTAAATCTTCAATGCTTCTGATTTTACTACTAGTATGCCTCTCAAAAGCGAATTCTATGTCTTCTGGAGGTATGCCTATACCGTCGTCTATAACTTGAATGAAATTTTTACCCGCTTTCTTCACAATAATTCTTATTTCACGTGCTCCCGCATCGATACTATTTTCAATTAATTCTTTAACAACATTAGCCGGTCTTTCTACAACTTCTCCCGCGGCTATTTTTTCAGCGTCTCGGATTTTTTTTATTTTTCTTTTTTTCACACTTCTTCAATTAAATGTGTTTTATAACAAATTAATAAATTTTTTAGGTATGAATAATATTATCAAGCCAAATTTAAATGAACTCTCTATTAAAGATTAAATAAATTTAAAAATTTAATTATTACCCGTGCTCTGGATTATTGAATCTTTAATCCAATATCACTTTTCTTAATAATAATGTTTTTCGGTAATTAAATTTAGCAAATTAATTTAGTTTAAAATTAAAAGATTCCTTTATAGTTTAAACTTGTTGATTTTATTAAATTTCAGCTAATGTAAAGAGTTATGAACAACGAGAAAGAGTATCCTATTCATTTATATTTCATCTGTGGTTTAGTAATAATCACAATTATCCTCATTATATTAAGAATTCTTTTAGGCTTTTTATATATCAATCCTTGGATTAAAGAAACAAGGGATGTTGATTATAAGATATTAATAGAGGGAATGAAAAACGGATTAATAAATTTTTACGACCCTATAGAAATCTCAGATTGGCCTCCTTATTATCTCTATTTTTGGTACTTTCTATTTTTTCCAATGTATTTAATTCCACTTGAAATAGGCCTATATATTTGGGATGGTTTAAGACTATTATCCGTCGGGTATGTATTTTTTAAAGCTAAAGAGATATTTGCAAGTAAAATAGATTTAATAATTTTTTATACATTAAGCTCTATAGGGTATAGCTACGACGCATATTTTAACAATGTCAATTTTTTAATTATATTCTTTTTATTTCTATCGTATAAATACCTTGAAGATGATAAAAAATGGATTGCGGGAATCTTTTTTACTCTTGCGACGTTCAAAATTAATTCAATATTATTTATCCCAGTATTACTTATAATTAGAAAATTAAAAGCCAGAGACCTAATTTATTTTGTAGTTCCGTTCCTTCTTGTTTGTATACCATATATGATATTTCCTGAATACTTTATGCAAATGATTAATAATTGGCTACATAGCGACGAAGCAATTCAAGGTATTTTAATTGTTGATTCAATTACTTGGAAAGCTTTACAACCTTCACATCTGATGTTTATTAGCTTGTTAATCATAATATTTTTGGCAAATTTAGAAAATATTTCAATGGACAAAAGAAAAAAACTGTTTAGGATTCTATTCCCAATAATAATTATATTATATTATATCTACTTGACGATAATTGTATTTCTTATTCCAGTTGTCTTTCTATAACTCGAAATCTTTCAATTTTTCCTTAATCTTCATTAATTTTTTCATTGCATCAAAAGGAGTTATGGAATTTATATCAATTTCTTTAATGATTTTTATCAATTCGTTCATTTCATTATCCCCTGATTCTTTCTTTATAATAGGTTTAAAGAAACTTGTCTGAACTAATTTTTTCTTTTTCAGAACATAGCTTTCTTTTTTTTGAATTGTACCCTTCAAAAGTTTAATCTCATTATTTTTCCTTTCCAATTCTTTCTCCTTCTGAATTAATTCTTCGTCGTATTTTTCTAATTCATTTTTTTTAGATTTTAATTCTAAGTTTAACCTTTCAAGTTCTCTTTTTTTTCCATCAATAATTTTGTCATGAATTTTCCAAGTTGAGGTATTATTATCATTTTCTCGCACTGTTGTTTTGAAAGGATCTTTTTCTTCTATTTGCTGTAATATTTCGAAAGCTCTTATAATAACATCGTCTGGGATACCGGCAAGTTTGGCCACGTGAATGCCATAAGATTTATCAGTACTTCCGGGACGCAATTTTCTAACAAAATTAATGGACCCATCGTCATTTTCAATAATGTCGAGATGATAATTTTTCACTCGTGGTAAATTTATTTCAGTTAATTGATGATAATGAGTACTAAATAAAGTTTTTACCTCAACTTCATGTAGCTTTTCTAACGTTGCCATAGCTATACTCTGACCGTCACTAGTACTAGTACCTCTTCCAAGCTCATCTATAATAACGAGACTTTTGGGAGTTGTATAATTTAAAATTTTAGCTGTTTCGGTCATTTCTATCATGAAGGTGCTTAATTTTCTTGCTAAATCATCAGAAGCTCCGATTCGCGTAAAAATTTGATCGATTATTCCAATAGTTGCAGATTTTGCTGGTACATAACATCCCATTTGCGCAATTATACATATCAGTGCTACTTGCCGGAGATAAGTACTTTTGCCTGCCATATTCGGCCCCGTTATTATTAATAATTGTTCTTTTTCATTATCTAGATAGCAATCATTGGGTATAAACGGCTCTGCTATGTTCATTTGTTCTACAACAGGATGCCTTCCATCTTTTATTATTATTTTATTATTTTTATTGATAATAGGTCGACAATAATTATATCTTTCAGCGATCTCAGCGAAGCAAGCCAATACATCAATGATAGCTATATTTCTTGCAGTATCAAGAATGTTTGTAGTCTCTTTCTCAACTTTTTCACGAATCGTATTGAAAATTTCATATTCTAGGTCATTAATCTGCTCCTCAGCATTTACAATTTTCTCTTCTAGCTCTTTTAATTTTGATGTTGTGTATCTTCTAGCATTTTTAAGAGTTTGGCGTTCAACATATTCTTCTGGAAGCTTAGATATTGATTCTAAAGTTTTAAAAGTGATTTGAATATAATAACCAAGTATATTGTTATGCCCAACTTTGAGACCTGAAGTTAGATTCCACCGCTTTTTTTGTTCATCTTCATATTGTAAGATATATTTTTTACCATTATGAATCATATCTCTAAGCTCATCAACTTTTTCATTGAACCCCTCTCTTATAATATTTCCTTCCCTTATTGTAATAGGGGGGTCATCTCTTATTGAAACTTCAATAAGATTTTTAACGTCATCAAAAGTATTTATATTTTTATGAAATTTTGAAATCTCTGGAATATCTGCTTTTTCTAATAATCCTTTAATCTTCGGGATCTTTTCTAATGAATTCTTTATGTTGATTAAGTCGCGAGCATTAATTCGAGAAGTATAATTAATCCTATTTACGAATCTTTCCAGATCTCCTATTACTTTTAATTCCTCTCGTAATTCAGATCTTATGAAAATATCATCTTTAAATTTTTGAACAATATTAAGTCTCTGATTAATTACTTCAGTATTTGTAAGAGGTTGTAAAATGAATTTCTTTAGTAAACGAGCACCCATAGGTGTATGAGTATGGTTAAATATGGAATAGAGAGTTGCTTCTTTTCCCTTTTCCCATAATGAATGAATCAATTCCAAATTTCTTTGGGTAATATAATCTAAATGTAATATATTTTTTTCGTGTATGACATTTATTTTAAATATATTAGGGATAATATCTCTCTGAGTTTCTTTTAAAAAAGCTAAAAGGCCTCCAGCGGCCCGAATTGCCATTTTTTTTCCTTCTATTCCAAAAGCTTCTAAATTGGAAACCTTAAAATGACGCGTTATTAATGTATAAGATTCCTCATAGTTGAATACATATTCTTCATATGTTTTAATTATGGCCTCTGTTAAATCTGTTAAAAGAATAAAGAATCTCTCATCTTTTTTAAGTTCAGGAGAAATTATCAATTCTACAGGATCATATTGAGAAAATATACTCAGCAATTTTTCTTGAGGGTCTTTCTCTTTTGAAGAAAACTCGGTTGCTATAAACTCTCCTGTAGATATATCTGCAAAAGCAACACCGAATCCTTTTCTGTTTTTAACCATGGAAGCGATATAATTATTTTCATTAGCCTTTAACATATTAGGTTCAATTATTGTTCCTGGCGAGAGTATTCGAGTTATTCCTCTTTTTACAATCCTCCCTTTCACATTAGCAGGATCCTCTAATTGATCAACAATTATTACAGTTTCTCCAAGATTCATTAAATTGTTAAAATAGTTATGCCCTGCATGATGAGGGATTCCTGCGAGAGGTACATCACCCCTCTTTGTTAAAGTTATCCCGATTAGTTTTGAAACTCTTTTCGCGTCATCATAAAAAAACTCATAGAAATCGCCCATGCGGTATGCAATTAAATAATCTTCATCAAATTTTTGACGAATTGATAACCAGTGGCGGAGCATCGGTGTTAGCTTCTTAACATTAATTCCTTCCAAAGACATTTCAATGATATACTTATAAATAATTCTAAAAAAATCTAATTATTAATAGCTAAAATTAATATTAACTCTAATTGTTAAATTTTTAATAACACTAACAAATACTTATTACAATTATTATTAAGAGACTGTAAAAATTTTTTTAAAATTATGTGATAAATGTGCCTATAGAGAGGGTCGAGTCGAAGAACCAAGAAGATTTATTTTAATAATTGTATTCGCATAACATTTTGTTTTATAATATCCAAATAATATAAGATTATTTATTTTGATCGCTACAAATAAAGCTAGAGCTGATACAATAAATGATTTATCCTCTCCTAAGTTATTTTAACAATGTATCT
>JBHLQY010000081.1:0-8036 GCA_048883105.1 Candidatus Thorarchaeota archaeon
GATAATGAAATCATAATTTTTAAAGTATCAATAAAATAATTTTCTATATTTTCATAATTGTTATAAAAAATTCTTTCTTAATTTAAATATTAAAAATTTAAAAATCTTAAAATCAAATATTTATATTAAAAGTAAATTGGGTGTATGTAATGGTAAAATTTGCAACACAAGATTGGGCCGACGCCTATGTAAAAGCATTAAATGCAAATCAAAACTACGCAGAAGCAGCTGGACCTAGTGGATTTCCTCCCAATGGATGGGAAGGGGATTTTATTTTCGTTATTGAACCTAGCGGGCCTGTAGATAAGGAAATCCAGATGTGGATCGGATTATACCACGGAGAATGTACGGGAGCTAGAATTTTAAAAGAAGGTGAGACATATCAAGTCATAAAACCAGGAGAAGAAGCTTCAGGAGGTGCGATTGGAGTTGAATATATATATTCAGCAACATACGATAATTGGGTAAAAATCTTAAAACAAGAATTGGATCCGATTCGAGCATTGTTGGGTGGACAAGCAAAGCTCCAAGGCGACATGGCTAAGGTAATGAGAGCAACAAAAGCTGCTCAAGAGATGGTAGTTACTACAACTAAAATCGAAACAGAGTTCTGGTAAAATTAATTTTTTTTTTTTTATATTTTAATTTTCTTCTTAAAGTTAATTATGCTTGATAATGAAAGCAAATTACTTGAACTAAAAGAAAAAAAAGTCTATTTCTTTGATTTAGATGGTACTATTTATGTAGGAAACAAATTATTTGATGGAGTTTCTGATTTACTTGTTCTTTTACGTAAAAAAAACAAAAATATATTTTTCTTATCAAATAATTCATCTTTATCTACTACAGATTATCTTAAGAAACTAAATAGATTGAATCTAAATGCTACAAAAGAAAATCTCATTTTATCGCAACATCCTACTATTGACTATTTAATAGAAAAAAATTATAAAAAAATTTTTTTACTGGGCACTAAATCTCTCAGAAATGAATTTAAAAAGGAGGGTTTCGAATTAACTGAAGATGAACCCGAGATTTTAATATTAGCTTTTGATCAAGAATTAAATTATAATAGTTTAGTTAAAGCTTCATATTTATTACAACACAATATTCCTTATATTGCAACTCATTTAGATAATCGCTGCCCCACTGAAAACGGGTATATCCCGGACGCGGGAGGTATAGCTGCTCTTTTATATAAAGCCACAGAAAGGCTGCCTAAGGCATTTGGAAAGCCAAATAAAGAGATTTTGCTTTTTAAACTTAATCAATTGAGTATACCTCCTAAAGATGCTGTGATATTCGGAGATAGATTATATACTGACATAAAAATGGGAATAAAAGCTGGAATAACTACGTGTTGTGTACTATCTGGTGAAACTACTTTAGAAATGATAAAAGAAAGTGAATACAAACCTGATTTCATAATTAATGGAATATGGGAATTTTATAATTTAATGAAATAAACTAAGGATTAATTTAATGCAACAAAAATTTAATTAATATTCATAAATTAACCTTTGAAGGAAAATTAAAAAAAAAATAAAGATAATATACTATGGTGAAAAGTACAAATGTGGTTCTTTTTTAGCCCTAATATAATATACGGCGAGGATGCCCTAAATTTTTTAGAAAATATTTCGGGAGAAAAGTGCTTTATTGTCACTGATAAAAACCTTGAAGAATTAGGCTATGTAAAAATATTAACAGATAGACTCGAGAAATTTGGAAGGGAATATAAAATTTTTAATGAAGTTAGACCAGATCCAAGAGAGGAAGATGTTTTAAAAGGAAAAGAGGAGTGTATAGTATATTCTCCAGATTTAATTATTGCGTTAGGAGGAGGCTCCGTAATGGATACTGCTAAAGCAATTTGGAGTATGTATGAAAACCCAGAGTTGATAGTTGATGATTTAAATCCTTTTAGAGGAGATTTATATAATTTGGGTAAAAAGGCGAAAATGATTACAATACCAACTACTTCAGGGACTGGAGCAGATGTAACATGGGCGGTAATAATATCCAAGTTTGAAAATAATGTATGGAGAAAGTTAGAAATAGCTCATAAGGGATTTGTTCCCACGTATGCGATTGTCGATCCAATATTTCCTGCAGGTATGCCTCCTGAATTAACAACCGCAACTGCATTCGATGTGTTAGCACATTCGTTCGAAGGACTGATTTCTATTTGGAGGAATGATTTTAGTGATGCAATGTGTTTAAAAGCCATCGAACTTGTATTTAAATATTTACCTATTGCTTATAAGGATCCCAAAAATATCGAAGCCAGAGATTTTATGCATCAAGCAGCAACTATGGCAGGACTTGGCTTTGGAAACGGGCAAGTACATTTTGGACATAGCATGGGTCATAGTTGGGGGGCAGTTTTCCATACGCCTCATGGGATTTGTGTAGGAATAGCTCTTCCTTATGCTACTGAGTATTGTATGAACAATCCCGATGAAAAGGACAATACAATAGAGATTTTAGGAACTTCTGCTAAAAAATTAGGATGGTCAGAATGGAGTGATGATAATATGAAAGCTGCTTATATCGTAATTGATAAAATTAAGGAACTTCAAAAAGAGGTCAATTTCCCAAATAAGTTCCAAGAAATTGTTGCTAAAGAAGAGTTTGATAAAAACTTAGACACATTAGTTAATTTATGCTTTCAAAGTTCAAGTAGTGTCATGGCTTCTAGATCTCCAAATTATGCTGATTATAAAAATCTCTTTACTTATGCCTACGAAGGTAAAGATATAGACTTTTAAATTCAATTTTTTTTCTATTTTTATAGTCTTTGATTTTCAATGAGAAAACTATAAAAGTTAGAAGTTTTGTTTTTATTTTAAATAGTGAAAGATAAAAGATTGATTGGTGAAAAAATGACAACCACCGAAGGGGAGAAATATATCTATAATTTTAAAGAAGGAAATAAAGAATTAAAAATGGTTCTTGGTGGAAAAGGAGCAAATCTTGCTGAGATGACAAATTTAGGTCTTAATATTCCACAAGGATTTACTATAACAACTGAAAGTTGCTTAAAATATTTTAAAGAACCTGAAAAAACAATGAAAGAACTAAAACCTGTTGTAATGCAACACTTGAAAGAACTTGAAAATATAACAGGTAAGGAATTTGGTGAAGAAAAAAATCCATTATTAATAAGCGTAAGAAGTGGCGCTCCAATGTCTATGCCTGGTATGATGGACACAGTTTTAAATTTGGGACTTAACAATCAATCTGTTATTGGCGTTGCGACTCAAACAGAAAATCCTCGATTTGCTTATGATTCTTACAGAAGATTTATACAAATGTTTGGCGATGTTGTAATGGGTATCGGTGATGAAAAATTTGAAAGAATTTTAAATAAATACAAAAGAATGAAAGGAAGATCGGCTCAAGATACTGATCTGGAAGTTATGGACTTACAAAAAATAATTGCTGATTATAAGACTTTGTATGAAAAAGAGATTGGAGAAAAATTTCCTCAGGATCCACTTGACCAATTGTTTTTAGCTATCGAGGCAGTTTTTAAATCATGGAATAATAGACGGGCAATTACCTATAGAAAAATTAATAGCATTCCTAATTTTGGAACTGCTGTTAACATTCAAGCTATGGTTTTTGGGAATAAAGGATGGAATTCTGCGACTGGTGTTGCTTTTTCTAGAGATCCTTCAACAGGGGAGAATAAGCCGTTTGGTGAGTATTTAACAAATGCTCAGGGGGAAGATGTGGTGGCCGGTATAAGGACTCCAAAAACATTAAAGGATATGAAAAAAGAATTTCCTGAAATCTATGAACAATTAATACAAACATTGGAGAGATTAGAGAAGCATTATAAAGATATGCAGGACATTGAATTTACAATCGAAGATGGACGATTATTTATCCTACAAACTAGAAATGGAAAGCGAACCCCCTCTGCGGGTGTTAAAATTGCTGTTGATATGTTTAAGGAAGGATTAATGAATAAAGAAGAAGCGATTATGAGCGTAGATCCTAAGAAGATTTCCAAACTTTTGTTTAAAAGCATAGATGAGAACGCTTTCGTACGCGTTTTAGCTCATGGTATTAACGCATCTCCAGGAGCCGTTTCTGGAATCGCTATTTTTGATGCCGATACTGCAGAAGAATTAGCTAATCAAGAACAAAAAGAAATCATTTTAGTAAGACCTCAAACTAAACCTGATGATGTTCACGGACTATATGCCGCAAATGGAGTCCTTACTCAATTTGGAGGAAAAACCTCTCATGCGGCAGTTGTAGCTAGAGGGATGGGGAAACCTGCTGTGGTTGGTGCTCAAGATATTGAGATAGATGAAGAAAATAGAGAATTTAAAGTTGCTGATATGACAATTCGGGAAGGTGATTATATCACTATTGATGGTACTACGGGTAGGGTTATTGAAGGAAAAGTTCCTTTGGTTGAGCCAGAAATAAAGGGAGAATTTTTAGAAATATTAAAAATGGCAGATGATGTAAAAAAATTAGGAGTTCGTGCCAATGCAGATACTCCAATAGATGCTCAAAAAGCTCTTGAATTTGGAGCAGAGGGAATAGGACTTTGTCGAACGGAACATATGTTTATGGCTACGGAAAGATTACCTGTTGTACAGAAGATGATAATAGCAAGGACGACAGAAGAACGTCAAGATATGTTAAATAAATTATTACCAATGCAAAGAGGAGATTTTTACGAAATTTTCAAGATAATGGAAGGAAAACCTGTAACAATTCGATTATTAGACCCACCTCTTCATGAATTTTTACCAGATCTGGCTGTTGTTTTATTAGAGAGCCAAGAATTAAAAATGACGAATGCTCTATCAAGATCTTTATTAAATATTACCCCTTTAAATAGAGAAATTACAGATAAAAATAAAGTTATTAGTTTAATAAGATCTTTATCTGAAGAGAATCCAATGATGGGTCTCCGTGGATGTCGTTTAGGTATTGTTTGGCCAGAAATAAACGAAATGCAAGTTAGAGCTATTTTTGAAGCTGCGTGTCAATTGAAAATGGAAGGGATTGATGTAATACCTGAAGTAATGATACCATTAGTAGGTATGATTTCTGAATTAAAACTTGTTAAAGATCAATTAGTAAATGTCGCAGAAGAAATTATTAAAAGCCACAATGTTGAATTAGATTATAAATTTGGCACGATGATTGAAATTCCTAGAGCGGCTTTAACAGCAGACGAAATCGCGATTGAAGCGGAATTTTTCTCATTTGGAACTAACGATTTAACTCAGATGACTTATGGTTTTTCAAGAGATGACGCAGAAAGCAAATTTTTACCAATTTACTTGAATAAAGAGATTTTGACTGATAATCCTTTTGAAAAACTAGATCAAAGAGGAGTTGGAAAGCTAATGAAAATGGCAATAAAATTGGGAAGAAATACTCGGCCCAATCTTAAATGCGGAATATGTGGCGAGCATGGAGGTGAACCAAGTTCAATAGAATTTTCACATTCAATCGGATTGGATTATGTTTCTTGTTCGCCTTTTAGGATTCCCGTCGCGAGAATAGCCGCAGCTCATGCTGTAATTAATGAGAGAAATAAGGATTAAATAAATCTTTTCTTAATATTTTTATATTATGTAAATTCCTTTAAATCAAAATATCTACTTTAAATTTTTTCTATAAATTTGATAAGAAATTAAAATCCATAAATGTTTTATCAATGCGTTTATTTACTAAATTATAAATTATTGAGTGGAAAATTGAATGCCGTTAACTTTGGACGAAAAAATTTCTTTAATTAAAGAAGTTGGAGAAGAAATTATTAACGAAAAGGAATTGCGAGAAATGCTCGAATGGAAGATACAACATAACAAAGAAATCATTGCTTACGATGGATTCGAACCTTCTGGAAATATTCATATTGCTCAAGGTCTTTTAAGAGCAATTAATGTAAATAAATTAACAAAATGTGGTATTAAGTTTATCTTTTTAGTTGCTGATTGGCATGCTGCTGCCAACCAAAAATTCGGAGGGGATTTAGAGGTCATAAAAGAAGTAGGAGATTTTTTCATTGAACTTTGGAAAGTATGCGGAATGGATTTAAACAATGTAGAATTTAGGTATGCTTCTGATATAGTTAGAGACCCAAAATATTGGGAATTAGTTTTAAAGATTTCGATCAATTCAACTTTGAAAAGAGTAAAAAGATGTACCCAAATTATGGGTAGAAGTGACTCTGACAAATTATATTCATCCCAAATTCTTTATCCTCTAATGCAAGCAGCAGATATTTTCTATCTTCCCGCCGACATATGTCAACTCGGCTTAGATCAAAGGAAAGTAAATATGCTCGCAAGAGATATCGCCAAAAAATTAAATAAACCAAAGCCAGTAGCAGTCCATCATCATATGCTTATGGGCTTGACAAAACCTCCTGAAACTGATTTAACTGGAGTAGAAAGGGCAATCCATCTTAAAATGTCAAAATCTAGTTCTGATTCAGCTATTTTTATGTTGGATTCTCCCGATGATGTTAAGCACAAAATAAATAAGGCTTATTGTCCTTCAAAACAGGTTATTGAAAATCCGGTATTGGAATATTGTAAATACATCATTTTCGAGCTAATTGATAATTTTCACATTGAGAGACTAGAAAAGTATGGTGGAGATGTAGACTATCTCTCATATGAAGATCTAGAAAAAGATTTTGCTGAAGGGAAATTGAATCCACCAGATTTAAAACCCGCTGTAATTAAATATTTAAATCAGCTGTTAGAGCCTATTAGAACCCATTTTGAAAAAGACAAAAAGGCTAAAGAATTAGCTTTCTTTGTCCAAAAAGGATATAAAAAATTTAAATCGAAATGAAATAATGGCTAGATTTTTAGCAATAGGAGATTCACATATTCCGCGGAGAGCCAAAAGCATTCCAAAAGAGATAATAACTAAATTAGATGAATTAACTCAAGCTGAACTTTTTGAATATACATTCTTTACTGGAGACATAATAGAAGCCCCGGAATTTATTAATTTTTTAAACCAAAAAACGAAGAAAAAACTGTTTATTGTTATTGGAAATATGGATTTTTATGGAGGAAATAGAGATTTCCCAGTTTATCATGATTTAGGGTTCTTATTTTCTGATGGTGATAATTTAACGATTGGATTAACTCACGGTGCGAAGATAAAACCGCGGGGAGATCGTTCACAGTTAGAATCTTTAGCTATAAAAAAAAATTATAATATCTTAATTACAGGGCATACCCATAAAGAAGAAATCTTCTTAACTGAACAAGGAATACTTTTAATAAATCCTGGTAGTGTTACAGGAGCTTGGTCGTTTGTGGCTAGTGGAATTCCCTCGTTTTCAGTGATAATTATAAATGAAAGAACTAAAGAAATTAATTCAAGCTTATTTCAATTAGATAGAACATCGGAAAAAATCAATGAAATTAAATCTTCTTTTATTTTCAAACATAACCAAATTCAGTATAAATACTAATATCTAAGAGGAAGTAAAGAGTTTAAGTTTTTTCTTAAAAATTAGTTTGAAAAAATTAAAAAAAAAATACAAAAGATAATAACTTAACCGTATCTGTTGCTGTCTTGTTGATAATAAATTATTAATACTAATAGTTTTGACAGTACCTTCTACTCGTTTAGTAGCAACAATATTCAATTGCCAGCTTCTATAGCGAGTAAATTTTGTAATTTCAGTCTTAATATGAAGAACTTTTAAACCTGCGAGTCTAACGCAATTATATAAACTTTGCTCTGAGAAAAAATTTACATGTACATAAGGATTTTTCAAGGATTTCCATTCTCTCATACAACCAAGAGGAACTTGAATAACAATAATTCCATTTTCGTTTAAATGATTATAAATATCTTTTAATATTTCTCTTGGATTATGCACATGTTCTAAGGTATGAAGCATAAGAATAATATCAAATTTGTCTTTGATGCTTAAATTTTTTAAATTATTTCCAATATAATAGACACCCTTAGGTAATCGATATCTACGCAAATCTAATAAATAACATTTAAAATTGTTTATAAAT
>JBHLQY010000082.1:0-7848 GCA_048883105.1 Candidatus Thorarchaeota archaeon
TCTTCTGGTGCAGGGATCTCTTGAAGTTCACTCGGAGTTGGTTCTGTTAATTCGTTGATTTCTTTGATTAAGATTGGTGATTTCTTTTGGGTATCTTCTATAAATTTTTGAACCCATTTAAAGTATTCAAGAGTATTTGGCAATTCTAACTCGTACGCAACTCTATGATATTCAGTATTTTTTTCATCCGAATAATCGTTTAATCTAAATATTTCAAAACCTAATTTTCCCTCTTTACCCATTAAAGTATGGTCGAAAACTATATAAAAACTATAAGGTTTATTATCATTTTGGAAAAAATGGTGATTTTTAATTGCCGAGTCGCTAAAAAATAAACCCCACCCAGGATGGGAACTATACCAACCTATAGTATAAAGATTTTGATTAGAGTATATTCTTTCAACTTCGGAAAATGCGTTATAATCTTCTGAACTAAACCCTAATGAAATTTTTTTTCCATGAGTTATAGGAATAGCGTTAATTAATTCTATGTCTTTTTCATTTACAGTTTTTCCGATACATATTCCCATTACCTCAACACTTTCTTCAATCGCTTCATTTCCAAACCTTAAAACATGTGTAATCATGTTTCTAAATGCTTCTTTTTTAATATATATCTTTCCTTCTTCTGGGAATTCTTCTTGTTCAGATGTCATTTTTATTTATTCGCTCCCTCCTTCTGTATTGTGTAATTTATTTGATAATTCTTGTTTTTGAGCTTCTAATTCTTTTATTTTTTTATTTAATGAATTAATAGAACGTTCCAAGTGGGGAGTAGTTGAGGTTAAATTGGATAAAAAAGTTTGAGTTTCATTTTGCAAATCACTAAATTTTTTTGATAAAATCTCGATTTGTTCTTTAAAATTTTCTCTGATTTTTTCTTGAAATCCTTTTAATTTTTCTGAAGTTAACTTTTCTATAGATTTTATTTTTTCAGACAAATTTTCTAAAGATGAATATTGTTGATCTAAATTTTCTGAATATTTAACGTTTTTATTAGCAATTTCTGTTAAAATCTTTGAATTTTCATCTAAAATTTGCACAATTTTATTTAGTGAAATGTTAATATTTTCTTCAAATAATTCATTTATCATTAGAGGAAGCTCTTCTTTTAATTTAATCATCAAATTTTCAATCTCTTCTCGATCTTTATCAAAATTTTCAAATCGATCATCTATATAGACGTCAAGCTCATTTAGCTTATCTATTAATGAAAATTTGAAATTATTCTGAAGAGTATCAAGCCCTTTTCTTAAGCTGTCTTTTAACTCTATTAAATCACCTCTCATTTGTAAGTTATTCTCCATCGTAATTTTTATAATCTCCTGACTCCAAGAGTTAAGATAATTTATTAGTGGTTCAATTGAAAATTGTAAAAAATTTGAAAGCCCATTATATAAAGCTGAGAATATTTCTTTTAGTTTTAATTCGGGTTTGGCTGCTAATAATTCGCTTTTGTCAGGAAAGAAAATTTCGCCAAAAAGATCGGGAGTTTCATTGATTTCTAAAATTGGTGGCTCTTGAGAGTGAATAATATTAATTAATTCCATTAATTTAACGTAAAACTCCATATTATCGGGATGTTCTACTCTTGTTTCTACTTCATGATAATTTGATTTTGAACCCTTTGAAGGATCGTCAAGTCTGAAAGTTCTAAAACCCAAATCTCCTGGATTTTCTAAATAAGTATGATCAAAAACAATACCAATGGCGCTAGGATTTGGAGTTTGCCAACCAAGTTGATTTAGAATATCTGTTCCTGAAAAAAATATTTGTAAGCCAGGGTGGCTATGATACCAACCTACAGTAAACCAATTTTTCTCGGCAAACTCTTCATCCACTTGAGCAAAAGTTATATAATCTTCAGGTGCAAATGCAACTTCAATTGACCCTCCATGTGAAATCGGTACAGCTTCTTCAACAATAACATTTCTTATTACTCCTTCGCCTTCAAGATGCCCAATTAACATACCCATTACTTCTCTATATTGTCTAGGATCTCTCGCTCTATTACCAAAACGTAGAGTATGAACTAACATTTTGTAATATGCTAGAGGTTTGATCACAACTATTTCATCGTTATCCTTTAGCTTTGAACGGCGTTTACTCAAATATATTCACTTTTTTTGAAATATAGATCTGTTAATTCTTAATATTATTAATATAATTTAACTGATTTAAATTTTCAATATAACTATTTTAAGAATAAAAAAGAATAAAATAAATCACTAATACTAATGCTCATGAGGTAATGGCTTTCCGCAAAAAGGGCAAAATTTGAAGTCTATATCTTTCCCGCAATATGGACAGAAGTTAGATATTTCTTCAGCGACCTCTTCTGAAGGTGTCTCCACAGATATTTCTTCAGCTACCTCTTCTGAAGGTGTCTCCACAGATACTTCTTCTTTCGGGGGCGCTCCTGGAATTGTTGGTAATTGTCGTTTTGTTTTTATTGTAGGTGCTGACACTTTTTCTTCCTCTGCTCTCTCAGCAGCCACCCTTTCTTTGAAAGCTTTGCGCTGTTCTTCGAGCATCTCCTCTTGAGTTTTCTCACCTTCTTGCTTAACCCAACCAGGACCTTTAGAAGGTCGTTTTATCTCGCTTTCGGGAACTTTTTCCAATTCAACCTTTTTTGTTTCAGCAATGGGTGCCTTGGCTTTTTTCTCTTGTTTTCTCTGAATTGCCTGTTTTACTAAGGCTTGTGAGGTCTTCATAATTTGATGAGGATTGATATTAGGTATCATTACAGTTCTTAATACCCAGCCAACAAGGTAATTCTGGTTAGGATATTCCCTTTCTGCTGCTAATTCTGTGTCTTTAAATACATATGAATCAATTACATCTTTACCTTTTAGAATTCGGGAGGCCCATTTATTATTAATCAAACCAAGTTGCAATCGATAAGATGTCCCGGCTATTCCAAGCTGACCAGTTAATGGAATAAAACCTTGTTCAGTCAAATTAAATCACCCTTTTCTTATATGTATAATAATCCTATTTTCAACTGGAATTTGTTATAATTTGAATTATAATTATGATAATAATATAATTTTAATAATTAAATAATTTTATATTCAAGAAAAAACATAAATAGAAAAAGTATTATTATGAGTAAAAAAGCTCATAAAAATAAAAAAACATACATTAAAAAATGACCGTTATTATTCCAAAAAAGGCTTATTTAACTGTTGTAGCAGCTTCTATTAGATATGCTAACGCTAAGATTCCTTTTGATGATTGGTTAGAAATTTATGGTATTTTTACTGGAAAGACTTCCAAAGATGGCGAAGATTTAATAATTACAGAAGCATATACTATAACACATCAAGTTAGAAGCGAAGAGGATGTAATAGACAAAGTATTTTGGTCTGACGAAGATTATATTTCATTTAGCATAATTGACGACGAAGCTTTTTCTAAAGGTGAATATACTGTAGGATGGTTTCATTCTCATCCAGGTCACAGAGTTATGATGACTAGTTTAGATATTCGTACTACAGCAACTTATCAAAAATTTAATCCCCTCGCAATATCTCTTGTATTTAATCCAGAACGATTAATTAAACAACGTGAACCAGCAGTAAAAAGAGGAGATCCCGATATTAAATTAAAAAACGATCCTGGATTTAAGATTTTTAGATTAGACGATCCCGAAATACTTGAATCAAATTATCACGAAGTAAATGATTATAGGATCGAGGGATTTGAAAGCATGGAACAATTAGTTGAGAATTCTCAAAAGTTTGCTTTGGATATAACTAATCTCTTTCCGAAAGATGATATCATTAAAAGCTATAAGAATTTCGTAAAAAATAATGTAAAACAGTTAAATTCATTATTAATGGGAACTGAAGAATATTTGAAAACATTGGCAATAAAAGGTGAAAAGAGTAGGATTCCTGAAGTTTTGGAAACACAAGGAAAAGATATTAAAAAATTTGTAGCAGAAACATTCATGAAAATAGAAAATATAAAAGATTTCATGGATTATCTTGAATATAAAGAAAGAGAGACTATAATTCCAAAAGTAAATGATGTCTTGTCTAGATGGGATGATGCTATTTCTAATTTGGATGATAAATTAAACGAATTATCAAAAAAATTTTAACATTGTGCATATTGATAATAATATTTTTGATAGTTGGTTTGTATCCAAAATTTTTTAATTTCTTTTATTTTACTAAAGTTAAAAGTTTCTTAGACTTACAATGAAAAAGATTAATTTTCCATTCACAGCGATATTAGGACAAGACAAAATGAAAATGGGATTAATTTTAAATGTAATTGATCCTCAAATTGGCGGAGTTTTATTAACAGGTCATCAAGGAACTGGGAAGTCAACCGCCGTGAGGTCTTTAGTGGAAGTTATGCCAAAAATAGAAATTATTGAAGACTGTCAATTTTCTTGTGATCTAAAATCAAGTGTCGATGATCTTTGTGTTTCATGCCGCGAGAAAAAGGAAAAAGGTAAATTAAAAACATATGTTCGAGAAATGAAAATTGTGAACCTACCTCTTGGTGTTACTGAAGATATGGTATGCGGAAGTTTATCCATTGATAAAGTTCTTACAGAAGGAACTTCAGAACTTCATCCAGGCTTATTGGCTAAAGCAAATCGAGGGATTTTATATGTCGATGAAATTAATCTATTACAAGATCATATAGTTGATGTTCTTTTAGACGCAGCAGCCTCAGGTGTTAATATAATCGAAAGAGAAGGAATCTCTGTTATGCACCCCTCTAGATTTGTGCTAGTTGGCTCAATGAATCCTGAAGAAGGTGAATTAAGGCCTCAAATAGCCGATCGATTAGGTTTGGAGGTAAAAATTAAGGCTCCTCGTGATCCTGTTTTACGGGCTGAAATTACAAAACGAGTAATAGATTTTGATGACAATCCGAAAGAATTCGTAAAAAAATTTGATAAAGAACAAGAACAATTAAAGCAAAGAATTATTAAGGCAAGAGATATTTTGAAAGAAGTTCAGATTCCAGCACGAGTCTATGAATTAGTATCAAAAGTCGTTAATGATCTCGGGATTTTCTCACAAAGAGCAGATATCACTTTCATTAGATGTGCTAGAGCTCACGCTGCTTTAAGTAATAGAAGGAAGATCGAACAGGAAGATCTCAATGTTGCTATGGATTTAGTTTTCGGGCATCGAATTGCATCGCTACATTATGAACTGACACCTAAAGAGATAAAAGCAAAAATTGCCGAAGTTTACGGAAAAATTGAAGAAGCATATGAAGATCCAAAAATATATAAGTCAAATCCGGAAACTGAAGGACCTTTAAAGCATGATGATACTCCACAAGAAGAATTCAAACGGCAATCTGTTGATCCTGATAAAGTAGATGTTGGAGAAACGAAAGAACAAAAACTTCCTCCTCCTAAATATCCAGATAAGAAAAAGAGAAAAGCAAGACCTGCTGGTGGCTGGAAAGTTAAGGATATACCAATTGAAGAAGTAGATGAGTTTAATTTATCAGATGATGATTTTGATATAAAACCATTTATTTATAAGATGGAAAAAAAAATGACTTCTATTTTAGATAATATTCGCAAGGATCGTAGAATTTCTGATTATGGAGGTCGGGGAATTGGTCGTAGAATTAAAATAGCGTCATCTCAAAAAGGAAGATACGTATCGTATCGAAGTCCTAGAGGTCAACAACCAAAAAGTATTGCATTAGATGCTACAATAAGGAATTACTTAAAAAATATTGTGTATAATCAAACGGAAATCAACTTTCCGATTAGATTTAATAAATACGAATTGATGGATAAAATTTACGAATATCGAGCACCTTTAGCGCTTTTTTTTGTACTTGACAGTTCAGCATCAATGTACTATGTTATTAAACAAATGACTGATGTTATTTTATCTTTACAAAAAGAAGGATATAGAAAAAGAGATAAAATTTGCCTTATAATCTTTAGGGGTAAAGAAGCAGTTGTTTTGCAGAAACCTACCGTTAATTTTAAATACGCTGTAAATAAGTTAAAAAAAATAGAAGGAAAATCATATACACCAATGGCAGCTGCCTTAAGGAAAGTTATGGATTTAATAAAAATAGAAAGAATGAAAAATCGAAATATAGTTCCTGTAATTTTTATTTGTTCAGACTGCGGTGCTAATATCTCAGCGAAATATCCTGAGTTGATTGCTCAAATCGAAAGTGATTATGCTGTAGTTATCCAAGAATTAAAGGAATTGACCAAAAAGCTGTCAAAACAAAAAGTTCACATGGTTGTGTTAGAACCAAAGAAATCATATGCAACGCAAGCACTCGGTGTACATCCATATTCTGCTGATAAAATAAAAAAAAATTTTAAGAAGTATGGGAATGCTGACGTTTTTAAATTTAATAAGTATAATCCGTCTTCTTTAATCCTTGAATTAAAAAAGATTCTTTAATAGCAAATCTAAGTTCTAAAATTTATTTTTTAATACTAATTTGCGGTTAATATAGTGAAATCCGTTTTAATTGTGGGATTTAACACTCGTCCCTTAGCATATTCTCTAAAAAATGGTGGATATGAGGTATATGCAGTTGATTTTTTCGGAGATCTGGACTTATACCCAAATATAAAGGATTGCATAATTGTTACTAAGAAGCTGCAGATTAATTATCCTCTAATTATAGATAGATATAGCAAATTTTTAGCTGAATTTACTATAGATTTAATGCAAATGTACCCTAAGATAAATTATTTATTAATTGGCAGTGGTTTAGATGATTCATATAAAGAGAGAGAAACTATTCTAAACGAAATAAAAAAAAGCAAATATGAGATTTTAAGCGTTAATAACAAAATAGACGTAATTAAAAAAGCTCGAAATATTGAAAATATTTATAATTTTTTAAAATCTAAAGAGTATAACGTTCCTTTAACATACTCTTTTGATGAGTTTAAATCCAAAATCAATAATTTTGAATTTCCTTTTATTTTAAAAAAAAAGACAGGATCCGGTGGGATTAATGTCAACAAAATTGAAAATGAGAATCAATTATCTTTTTTTATAAAGAAGCAAAAAACCAAGCGCTTTAATCCATCAGATTGGTTAATACAAGAATATATAAATGGATTGCCTATTAGTTGTACGGTTATATCAAATGGCTCAGAATGCGAAGTAATCTCAATCAATAGACAAATTATTGGATTGAAATTTCTAAATCCTCCTAAAAAATTTATGTACTGTGGCAATATAGTTCCTGCTTATATATTTAAAGAGGATGAAAAACTAATTTCTGAGATTTCAGTATTTTTGACTAAAATGCTCGGTTTAAGGGGTATAAATGGATTTGATTTTGTATTGAAAGATCATTATCCTTACCTGATGGAGATTAATCCAAGAATACCTGGTTCTATTAATGTTTCGGAAACTGTTTTGAATTTAAACTTATTAGATTTACATATAAAAAGTTTTGTAAATTCTAATTGGGAATTTATTAAAAATACAATTAAATGTACTAAACCTAAAGGATTTGCAACTAAATTGATAATGTATGCTCCAAAAGATATTGATAAAGAAGTAATACCAAAAATAAATCAACTTGAAAATTTACACGATAAAACTGAACCAAAAACAGTATTAAAAGACGAACCTTTATGTACAATACTATATAAAGATAAAAATCTTTCAGAATCTTATTTTGGAGCATTAAAAATTGCTATTGAAATAAAGAAAATTATAGGGGATTAATCATTATTTTATAATTGCATCAATTTTAATCTCATCAAAGATCATAAAAATTGATAATTAAAACTCTATTCGAAAAAAAATTAAAATTATATTTTATTAAGAATGCTATTATTATATTTATTTAGAATAAAAAAGTTAA
>JBHLQY010000083.1:0-6693 GCA_048883105.1 Candidatus Thorarchaeota archaeon
CTATAAAACCTACGAGATTAAAATGGCCAAGAATTATTCGCAGTCCTTTCAGCAATGTAATAGCAACTCATAAATTAACGGGCATACCAGGAAGAGGTACAGAGGAGATGAAAACTAATGATGTGACTAATCGCTTTGGTATAAATGAATTTGGCGTTTCTATTGAATTAGGACGCCCTGGAGTTGGAACACGGTTAAAAAATATCGAATTATTTACTACAAAATTATCTCAAATAGGTGTGGAATACGAGAAAATGAGTCCAGTTACAGCAATTCTAGCTGATGATAGAGTTAATATTAAAGATGATATAAAAGATGAGCGTGTTCTATCTGCGATTATTGAATTTAAAATTCCTAAAAATAAGATCAATCAAGTTTTAAAAATAATTAAAGAAGTTGAAAAAGAAATTGATACAGTTTTTACAGTTGGGATCGTTTCCCGAGTAATGAAAGACGGCTCTATTCCAGTAATAGATAAATTGGAGAATCAAGGTTTTAAAGTGAGTCCAAATGCTAAAATAAATATTGGATTAGGTCAAAGATAAAATTTGGAGGTAAAATAAAATGACACATTCATTACATAGAGTTGGAACAGTTGATGAATTAAAAGAGGATTATGTGATATTAGCAATGCTTGCAGCTGGAATAAACGATAAATATCCAGATTCGCGTCAAAAATTAATAAGAATTGCTGAAATCATGAATCAACACAATCCTACAAATATTATGCCGAATATTGCTTGGGAGATTTCACCCGTTATTACAGCTGCTTTTACAGATATAAATACTATTAAACAAATTATTCAAACTTTAAAACAAGAAGATTTGGGAGTTTCTATTGTAATAAGTGGTTTAATTTCTGAAATTAAAGAAGCAGTTGAAGAAATCGGTTTGAATATGCATACTGTCCATCTCTCATTAGGAACATTTGGAAAGAAAGAGTTATTACCTTCTGAAAAAATACTTGAAATCACTACGATGTGTGGGCATCACTGTACCTCGCCGCAATCTATAGAGTATTACATCGATTTAATAAAAGCAGGAAAAATTACCATAGAAAAAGCAGCAAAAAAATTAGCTAGACCTTGTATTTGTGGAATTTTTAACATTTCAAGAGCAATAAAGATTCTTAGTGAATTAGTAAATCACTCATAATTATAATTCTACTTTACAATTTTTTTCGCTAAATCTTCAAGTTCTTTTTCAGAAATGAAATCTTTAACCTTAATTCGTTCTTGAATTTTTTCTCGTAATTCGTGAAGATGTTTATCTGTCGGATTTAAATCCATTTTTAGCAATTTCGCTTTAATTGCCCGATCTTGGAGTGTTGTGGCACCAAATATTAATTTTCGGGATTGTCCAACTATATGAGGTTGATATAATTCCCATGTCACCCAATTGCCAATTAAAATCTGCTCTACGTGTAGGTCTGACTCGTGTATAAAACAATTTTTTCCCACAATTGCTTTATGGGGTTGGACTGGTGTTCTACTATATTTTTCAATAAGTTGAGAAATTTCCATAATTTTTTCAAGTTTTAAATTTAGTTTAATCCCGTATAGAATTTCAAGAGCCATAATTACTTCTTCAGTTGCAGCATTTCCCGCTCTATCACCAAGACCGTTAAAGACAACATCTACTATTTCTGCTCCACCCTCCACTCCAGCAAGCGTAGTTGCAGTTGCCAATCCTAAATCATTATGAGTATGAACTTCAATTGGAATCTCTTTAACTATATTTTTAGTAAAAACTACATTATCTTTAAATGCTGTTGGAAGCGCACATCCGTTTCCATCGTAAACCACTATTCTATCTACGCCCGCATCCAATGCTAATTCCAAAAACTTTTTCCAATACCGTGGAATAACACGCCCCGAACCAAATGCTACTGAAACATTTTGAGATTTTGCATACGTTATACCTTCTACAATTCTTTCAAAGACAGCATTTCTTGTTTTTAAGGAAGGACTCGGAACAAGCAAAAAATTAATATGATCTGCTCCAGCCGCTATTATATCGTCAATTTCTCTCTTAACGTCTTCCGCATACAACCTTGCATGAGAAGAAAGTTTCATCTTTATTCCTTCCTTTTTAAGAGCTTTGAATGTCTCTGCATGCTCTTTAATACCAGCAGCGTAACCAACTTCGATTTCAGGAATTCCCATTTCTTCCAGTAATTTAGCGATTTCAATCTTTTGTTCTATCGTAAAATAAGTACCAGGAGTTTCTTCTCCTTCTCTTAAAGTATCATCTTTAATGATAACCTTTTCAGGTAAATTCATTTGCATACGTACCGATTCAGCAAAATTCCATTCAAAACTCCACCAACGTTGTTCTCTATCCATTCTCATTGATGCCCATGCATTTAACCACATAAAATTCACTTTATTTAAAATAATTTTTATAAATTATAGAGTTAATTCAACAAAAATAATTTTGTATTTTAAAAAAAATAATATTAAAATTTGGTTCAAACCAAAGGGATTATTAAATCAAAAGAAAATTATATTGATACTAATTCATAGTTAATATTTCCGACTTTATTTTTAACTGCAGCATCGAGTTGCCAAGAGGGATCCAAACTAACATTCATTGATTTAAATTTCTCAACACCAATAGGAACTGGTTCTTTCCATTGTCCATTTTTATCTAAAGTAGGAAGTCCTGGGGCATTAATTTCTGCATCAACACAAGCTTTATCTACAGAAAGAGGGTCAGAAGAACCAAAAATACCAAGATCAGGGATAATGGGCATATTCGCATTAACGACACAATCACACATACTAGGTATATCAAAAGCGAAATTTATATAACGGATTTTTTCAGGACCAAACGAAGTTAAAACAGCCATTGTATTATCAATAAATCTCTCATTAAAAGTTTTAAAATCATTTAAATCTGCTGATTTAATTGCTTTTCTAACGGGACAGGCTTCTTGACAGCCTGTACAACCAATACAAGTAGAAGTATTAATTACGGCAGATTCTCCTTCCATTTTAATTGCATCTACGGGACAGACTTTAATACATTCTTGGTTACATTTTGATATGTTGCATCTCTTAGTTACACTCAGGCTCCCCTTAAAATGAGCACGAAACTTATTTCTTTTAGTTACACAACCTATTCCTAGTTGCTTTAAAGCACCTCCAAAAGCAGCCTGTGGATGTCCCTTGAAATGAGAAATGACAACAATCTTATCAAATTCATAAAGACCAGCACCAACAGATACATCTTTGAAATGAATTCCATCTATTTTAATAATTTTTCCATCAATTCCTTTTTCACCATCAATAAATTTGAGCGGTGCGCCAATAATATCCTCTGAATATCCATGTAAATGAGCAATATTCATGTGCTCACTCGCAATTTTTCGGCTTCCAAGACATAACGAACAACTATCAGAGATATTAACAAGATGGATTTCCATTCCTAAACCTTGGGTCTCTATAAGAGTTGGTATAGCTCCTAATGATTTAATAAGATCAACAACTTCACGAACATAATCATGGCGTAAATAACGCGTATTATAAGCTTCTCCAACATGAACTTTTACTGCTACTTTATCTCCAGAATTGATATTGTCCAAAATTTTGTCTAATATAAATCTGGTTTTTACTAAATTATTTGTTATCATATTTCTAGAAGAATTAGTTAAAGAACTCAACTCATAAGGAGATGCCCAATATACTATTGATTTCTCTGACATAATTTTTAAAAACCTTTTATTTTGACTTTTTTAATTGATGAGATATTTCTATAAAATCTTAATTATTAAATATTTACAGAATTAAAGAAATTTAAATATAATTATAGAGAACTATAAGATTTTCCAAAAATCTCTTTAATTAACGATTTAATCACCCAAATTTTGATTAAAAAAATAAATTTAAATTTCTAAAAGTCTAGCAGCATTTTCTCCCAATATCTTCATTTTAAAACCGGCAGAAAGCCGGAGATCCTCTATTGCCGGTAAAATTTGGTTCCAGTGAGTTAGCGGATGGTCTGAGGCAAATAAAACCTTATTTTCAGCGTTATACCTTACAAATGCATCGAATGGAAACCATTGATAAAGGTTGGGATGCGCAGATATATCTACATAAACGTTTGGATGCCTAATAACCACGGACCAGGTATCCCACACCCAAGGAAAGCCCATATGCCCGATTATTATGGTTAATTCCTCGTGGCGCGATGCCACTTCGTCTATAAGCATCGGATGTCCATATTTTGCTATTGATCCCGCTGTTGTAATTTGATGTCCGCCATGAGTCCAAAGTGGAACATTTAGATCTACAATTTTTTTCCATAAATGGTCATATTTTAAGTCTGATATGTCAAATTTTTGAACTGGAGGTACAAGCTTTATTCCTTTAAGTTTCAAAGAATCAATTGCGTAGTTGAGTTGCTCCATTGCGTCATTTGCGGGGACATCTATACACCCAAATCCAATTAATCTGTTTGGATGCAGAGCTACTAAATCAGCCACATCATCATTAGTTACGATACATACTCCATATGCAGTAGTTACATTAAAAGATACGATTACCGCTTTATCGATACCAAATTTATCCATCAATTCTATATAATCGTCAATCGAAATCTCATTTGCCATTTTATCTAACATTAGACGCATATATTTTCGTTTAAAAGGATCTAAACCCCACATCGCATTTGCGATTTTATCTAAATCGCTCCATGTTGCTTCCTTACAAAAAGGATGGATATGCATATCAATAATCAAATTAAAAAACCTTCTAAAATATTAAATTAAATTCTTATAAATAACTATCAATTGTTTTTTGAGTTTTTATAAAATCAATCAATTTACTATTTTTTTCCCAGTGTTTTTGATCAATAATTAATCCTTTAGCCATTTTACTTAAAGCAGAGTCGAAATTATCTAATCTCACTGGATTTGTATCCATGGCGTTTTTTACAGTTTCTCTAATTACCCAAACTCCCAAGGGAACAATATAGCCCGATGATACCTCACGAAAGATCAAAATTCGAGCTTGTTTTCTTATTTTATATAGATATTCACAAACAGCTTTCCTAGCAGCATAATAAGCACCAGTGATATTACTCGCATAAGATTTGCGACCTCTATAAAATTCGTAATCTGTCATAATTCGAGGCTGTAAATTGCGATTATTTCCAGAAAGCGATATATTCCATAAAGAATTTGGCGCCCAAACTTCGTTCATCTCGTAGGTAAATTTTCCAGGAAATAAGAGAATTTTGAAATGATTATCAAGGTATAAAGCTTCAAAAATTTGATATTCATTAATCTCAGGAAATTTTTTTATTTCTTTAATTAATCTTTTTGAGATCATATCATCAATGGCAGTTATCGACCATCTTGTAGGAACCAATTTGCGACTATTTTGCTCTCCTAACAATCCTGCTGAAAAAACTCTTTGAATTGATGATAAAGGAACACGACCTTTAAGATAAAGATGCTCAGATATAGCTTCTTGAGCTTTTAAATCGGTATCAGATACACAATATTCTACTTTTGGATGGACTTTGACATTTTCAGTAATTCTTATTTTATTTGTGATACCACTTGGACCAACAGGTAAAGCGTGATTATCCATTATCATTCGAAGATTTAATTTTTCCAACTTAGTTTCTGTGTCGACAGGACGAGCGGCCATTGAGAGTTCTTGTGAAGTTTCTAATAATTTTTGAGCCTTTATTGGAGGTGTATATTTCAATTTTTGTTCACCAATTCTCACATTTATTTTAAAATTACTTCGAACTAAACTACTCCTATATAAAATAACTTCAGCCATTTGTTTGCCATACCAAAGTTCTGGAGCATCAAGAATGTGGTGGTCTTCAATATTAAGGTTTGATTCAAATTCTTTAAATGGAATAAGCGGTCCAACTGCTACATTTGGATAATTAAACCTCCCTACAAAAAATCCTGGTGGACTTGCTCCAAAAATTTCAATATTTCGCTTAGATTTTCCCAATTCAAAAGGAACAATAGATTTTAAGATGGATTTTTTTAATAGGATTGGACAGGTTTTTTTCCCGCATAAGAGCCGTGCACCTTTACAAAGCAAGCAAATATTTTTTTCTGTCGGTGGCCTTACCACTGTTCTCTCTCTAAAAAGTTTTTATCTCTAATTTAAAATTTATTTCTAATTATAAATAAGGAAGAGGAGTTTAAATTTTTAATAATTTATATTTTTAGATTGCTAAAATGATTTAATTCCGCAATTAAAGATGTATAATTAACGCTTGTATCTTTATAAATTTAAGGTTAAGATAAAAATAAAAAAAAATTAAAGAGTTATTTTTTTCTTTTCTTAGGTTTAATAAATAAATGCAAAAATCTTTTCCCTACAGATTTTTTGCTTTGTTTTACCAATTCCTTTGAAGATATCTCGTGATTTTTATATTTTTCCAGTGAATCTTTAAGTTTAGCCCAATCTTCTAAACCTAAATTATCTTGTAAGAATTTCTCAATATTATCAACTCTATCGAGATTATCTGATATCTTTCTATACAGCTCTTTTCTCTTCTTATGTGCGCTGTAAGAAATCTTTAATATTAACCCAGCGGACGCACTGATAATGCCAGTAAATATTGCTTGAAGCCACCATGGCAGACCACCTTCTTCTTCAGTACCAAAAATACCAGCTTTAGCATCGTCACCATCATCTTCATCATCATCTGATGGAG
>JBHLQY010000084.1:0-6671 GCA_048883105.1 Candidatus Thorarchaeota archaeon
GGGTAATGGTGAAGACTGGAAAGAAAATAACTGTAAAAGAAGAACCAAAAGAAAAACTTGAAGAAGAAATGGAGGAAAAAGAGGAGGAAAAAATATTTTGCTCATTTTGCGGTGAAGAATTAAGCGAAAAAGTAGCAACTTGTCCTTACTGTAAAGCTATCATTAAATTCTAAAATTAGAAGGTCTCTGAGATAAAAATGCGATATGAATAAAAAATAAAAAAAATTCAAATAAAGAGAAAAATAAAATTTTTACTATAAACTAATTATTTATTTAAAAAAATAGATGGATTGAAATGCCAAGAAAGCCAAGAAAAGCCCCTGAGAGAGTAGAAGAAGCTCTTGATATATATTCAACTTGGGATATAAGAGTGGCACGCCTTTTTTACTATTCCTTTGTATTAGCAGCAATTATTATCATGCTAGGAACATGGATTTCACTTATTGCTGGAATCCCTATCAAGATATGGGATTGGTATTTGAGACTTGATGTAGGATTTCAAGTTGCAATTATTGGTGCTATAATAACAGCACATTTATTAGTATTAGTTTTATTCTATGCCATGTTTAGAGGCGGAATTTATAGAATGTGTAGAATTTTATACAAAAATCGCTTAGTCGCTAAGAAATATGAAGATAATACAGTGTTAAGATGGCTAGTCGGCGTCATGCTATTAGGTATATATTTTACTCTATTTGCTGTTATAATAGGTGTATTAACAGTAGATTTCTGGACATGGCTAGATACTATTTGGAAATGGATGGTTGAGAATTTTAATGTAGGACATTGGATTCTATGGCTTGGTCTTATAGTTCTTTCAGTAGTCTTATTCTTCTTCTTTATGTTTGTCATCTGGAATCATATTGTATTTTTAGTTTTAAGACTTATAACTAGAACTAAAGAAGAAGAAGAAATTGAGATTGAAATAAAAAAAGAGCAAATTCGAAAATTGAGCGAAGAAGACCGTAGAAAAGCATATAGGAAAGAAACAGGAAAAATAGCAACATATCGAGGAAGAGAAACTAGAGGATATAAAAGCTGGAAAAAGAAAATGGGCGTAAGCGAATAAATGAACGATAATTTCAAAAAATAGAATAAAAAAAATTAAATAAATTTATTAAAAACTCTTTTTTTAAATTTTCTTTTATCTCCTTATCATTCGAGGATTTTTAAAGAGATCTAATTCGAATTTTGGAGGTTTAAATTCAGTAGTTCCTGTATTTCTCATTATTTTATAAAATTTTTTAAGTTCCTTATAGATCTCTTTCATAAAAAAGCAGATACATCCAAAAAGGACTAGTATCATTATAAAAGTTTTGTCTTTTGCTTTATCTTCATCGTATATCTCTATCTCTACGTCTTTAGTGACTCTTTGATGGTCAACTCTTCCAATTACCGTGTCTCCTAAGTGAATATTGTAATCGTTTCCAAAACCAATTGTGCCTTTCGCAATAACTAATTGGAGCTGATCTTCTTTTTCTTCTGGAATTAGAGGGAAACTCCAACGGGTTCTTAATAGTCTATGACCTCTCACAATTCTAGCCATCATTGGAGTACCAGGCAAATGAGTAAAAAATACAGGCGCAGGATATTTCACTTCAACACTTTGAACCAATGAGTGTGTATAGCTTAATTCAATACCTCCTTTAAAATTTCCACCTTTCTGAGCCCCCATCTTTTCTTCCATTATTGTAAATAGGCGTAATACAAGTCTTTTTTTATCTTCGTGGAAGTCTTCCTTGTTGTAAGCAATGATATATTTTTTTTCACCATCAATCTCAATAAGTCCTTCAATATCGAAGGTCTTGGAAAACCAACGCGTTTTAGCTTGATATTTCATTTGTTGATAAACTCCTAATTCTTCAGCGTGTAATCTTGTACGCCATAAATTACATTTAATTTTTTTATAAACAATATTTTTTGGTTTTTCTGGCTCAATAACTTCCTCTGCTACAACCTCCTCCTCTTTGGGCGCTTTTTTCTTTGCTGGTTTCTTTTTAGCCATATGTCATCACTTTTTTTTGAATTATAAATTTTAAAATTGTGATTTATTTTATAATTTTTATTTAACTTTATATTTAAAACACTTATTTTAAAATTAGAAAAGCTTCATTTTTAACTTAATTGCTTTTAAAATAAAATATCTATAACGTATTTATGTTAAACCTTTCCCTAAATTAATTGAAGTTATTAAAAATTAAAATAAGAATAAAAATTACATTATGTATCATTTGAAAGAGTATGATATAAAATGACTGAAAATCTATATGATTTAGCCGTTATTGGAGCGGGACCTGGCGGTTATCACGCCGCAATAAGAGCTGCTCAATATGGAGCAAAAGTAGCATTAATTGAGAGAGATAAATTAGGAGGGACCTGTCTCAACAGAGGTTGTATCCCAACTAAAGCTCTATATGCATCTGCTCATCTTATAGGACAAATTGAAGAAGCTGATGATTTTGGTGTTGAAATTTCAGATTATAAACTAAGTTTCGCAAAAGCGGTAGAAAGAAAAAATAAAATCGTTACCGAATTAGTTGAAGGAATAGGAATGCTCGAAAAAGCATGGAAAAATGATGTATACAAGGGACATGGGAAAATTATTGGGGGAAATGCTGAAGCCGGATTTGAAATTTTAATCGAAGGTGAAACTACTCAAGACATAGTCGCTAAAAGAATAATTATCGCTACAGGTTCCTCACCCGCTTTAATTCCCGCATTTAATATTGATCATGAAAGAATTTTAACTAGTGATGATATTTTAAATCCAGATTTTAAAACTATTCCCGAAAGATTATTAATAATAGGAGCAGGTGTAATCGGATGTGAATTTGCAAATATTTTTGCTACATTTGGAAGTAAAGTTATCATGTTGGAATTTCTTCCTTCCCCAATTGCTACAGAAGAACCCATGATTGTAAAAGAATTACAGAAAAAATTTGAAACAAAGGGTATAAAAATTCATACATCAATGAATGTAATAACTGTTGAAAATACAGGTTCAGGGGTCAAAGCAATAACTTGTTCTGCCGATGTCCCACGAGATCAAGTTGAGAGTGCAGAAAAGTTTACATTTGAAGCGGATTTATGCCTTGTTTCAATCGGCAGAGCAAAAGAATCTCAAAATCTTGGTCTTGAAAAGCGCGGGATTGAAACAGAAAGAGGGGCTATTAAAGTTAATCCTAAAACTTTAAAAACCAACGTTGAAGGTATATATGCAATTGGAGATGTTACTGGTGGAATCATGCTAGCTCATGTAGCAAGCTACGAAGGCGATGTAGCTGTAGCGAATGCACTTGCTAGCATAGGGGGATTCCCTGTATCAGAAATGAAAGCAGACTATAGCATTGTCCCGGCAACAATATTTACATCACCCAATATTGGCTCTGTAGGATTAAGAAGAAAAATGGCAAAGGATCATGGGATAAATGTATTAATGGGGCAATTCCCTTATCAATCACTCGGAAAAGCTAAATGTATGGGAGAAGAAGTAGGATTTTTAATGGTGCTTGCTGATAAAAATACCCACAGAATCGTTGGTGCTTCCTGCATTGGAGCTGAAGCCCCCGAATTAATTTCAGAAATAGCTCTTGCGATGCAACACGGTTTAACTGTCCATGATGTTGGCGAAACAATTCATTCACATCCAACTATAAGTGAGATGGTATTAGAAGCCTGTGAGGCTGTTGTGGGTAAAGCTATACATAAAAAGGGAAGGCCAATTCATCATTAAGTTATATTCTAATGTTGAATCTCTTTTTTTTAATTATGATAAAAAAAAAGTATTCATAAAATCAGGAGAATCTATAATTGTTCAGCTATTGCCTCATTTAAGATTATATTCAAGTCAACCTCAGAATTTCTGAGTTTCCTCGTAAATTGTCGTAAGCCGTAATCGTTAACTAAAAGCTCCAGCAAATTACGATATAAGCCTGAAAGATTATCACTTGCTGCTTCAAAATAAATATCATCTTCGACAAGATTAATATTGATGATTTCGTATAAGCCCTTTATGGAATCTTTTATATTTTCAAAATTTTTGAGGGCCTTCTTTGTTGCATCTTTGGTATAATTTGATTCGATCATTTTTTTTACTTACCTCGAGATCATTATGTGAATAATTCTATATAAAGTTTACGATCTCCGTCATGATATGTCTGTAAGCGATCGGTCAGGATTATCGAAAATGATAAAAAGTATAACTCTCCAGAATAAGTGATCGAGAGTGATCAAGTATGATTTTATGAAATGACAAAATTATCTATAGGCGACATCAAGTTTTCATTATCAAACATGATCAAGATCCCATCATTAAATTTTTATTATTAGATATAATCAATTTATCTGAAAATAGAAATAAGTATTTTCGATCATTAACATATACTTTTTCATTAAAAAAGTTCGTTCTCGATCGTAACATTTAAATATATGTGTAATAATTAATAAGTTAGGAACAAAAAAAAAATTTAAAAAAAGTGAAAAAAATAATGGTTGATAATTGTAATTGCCAAAATGCTGACAGATGTTCTATTATAGGGTATCTTCGTGCGGGATTTGATTGCCCATATTTTAAACCTATGGATGCTGAAAGCACTTTTGAAATTACATTTTCAAGTTTAATCACAGAAATCGAAAAAATGGTTCCATTGAAAACTTCAATTAAAGGCGGGATTCTAAAGGTTGTCATTAAGAAAGAAGGCAAGAAGATTCCACTTGAGATTGACCTAAAACAAGAATTAGGGGCATAAAACCTAATAAAAAAAAATTTTTGAAATATTAAAAATTAAAATAAGAAAGTCTAAAAATAGGGGAAGTACAAGTATGTGTAATAATTGTAATTGCGAGGCATATGATAAATGCTCTATAGTAGGATATATGCCAATAGGGTTTTGTTGTACCAAATGTGACCTTTACGATGAACAACGGACATGTTTAAATTCTAGAATTAAAAGCTCTGTAGAAGAAGGCAAAAAGATAGAACCTATTGAAACTTCAATTAAAGATGGCATTTTAAAAGTGGTAATTAAAAAGGAAGGCAAGAAAGTTCCACTTGTAATAGATTTACAAAAGCAATTAGGATCTGAATAATTCATAATCCTGAAACCGTTAAAAATAACAAGATAAATCGTAAAAACTTAAGCCAATTTTTCTAAGATGTTTGAATTCGTTAAAAAATCATCAGTAATTTTATCTATTTTTTAACATAATGAAATCTTCTTTATTAATTATCAAAACTTTTTTGATTAATTATAATAATTTACTCTATTTCTTTTTTAAAAATTTCCAAAAAAATTTTTAAGAATTATATAATTTACACATACAAACTATTAGAAAAATAAAAAAGAATTTAACATGAGTGTAATAAATTTTGAGTTTCGAAACGAGGTACTGAAACATAATGTTTCTTTGAGTTATTGTTATCAATGCTCTACTTGTTCGGGTGGATGTCCTGTTGCATTATTAACACAGGGGGCTTATAATCCTCGAAAGATTATTGAAGAAGCAATATTAGGTCTTGAAAGCAAACTTGTTGAAAAACAGGAACCAAATTCTTGGCTATGCTCAACTTGTCAGAAATGCGTAGAACTCTGTCCTCAAAAGGTAGAATTGACTGAAATATTCACATTAATTAAAAATAAATGCTTTAAAGCCGGCAATGTTCCTGAGGCTTTTATGTTGCAAGGACAAGCAGTTTTGGACAATGGAATTGCAATCCCATATGGAAAAGCAATTAACACTCGCCGTGAGAAATTAGGGCTTCCAATCATAAAAACTGCTCCAATTAAAGAGATTAAAACTATATTGGAGGAAACAGGCTTTGATAAGCACATTGTAAAGGAGGGTATATAAAATATGGCATACGATTTATTTTTAGGGTGTGTAATTCCAGCAAGATTACCGTTTTTGGAGGCATCTTCAAGAAAAGTGTTTGAAAAGCTTGGCATAGAATTAAAAGATGTAGACGGCTTTAGCTGTTGTCCTGATCCAACTGGAATAGAACTTATTGATCATGAAGCATGGTTAGCCTTAGGTGCTCGAAATTTGTGTTTATGCAATAAAAACAGCGGAGTAATTTCATTTTGTTCGGGGTGCGTTGAGACATTAAAAGGCGTAAATTATTACATTAATAAGGATCCTCACATAAAAGAAGAAGTAAATAAAATTTTAAAAAAAATAGGAAAATCTTATGATGGGAGGGTTAAAGTTAACCATTTTGCTGAAGTTCTTTATGAAAATCTCGATAAGGTTAAAGAAAAAATCGAAAAACCTTTGGAAGGTTTTAAAATCGCTGTGCATTATGGTTGCCATTATTTAAGACCTTCAGAAATTATTGAAGGGGATGATCCTTTTGAGCCTGTAACGATTGATGAAATAGTAACAGCGCTAGGAGCGGAATCAATAGACTATGATATGAAGATTGAGTGCTGTGGAAATCCTGTTGAAAAATCTGATAAAGATTTATCGCTTATGATGATAGATCAGAAATTAAAATCAATTCAAAAGGCTGGAGCAAATTGTGTCGTGGTAGTATGTCCCGCATGTTATCAACAATTTGAGTTCAATCAAAAAGAACTCAATAAGAGAAATAATATAGATTATAATATTCCTATTTTTTATCTTTCGGAATTAATAGCGTTGGCATTTGGTATAAATCCGAGTGAATTAGGTTT
>JBHLQY010000085.1:0-6587 GCA_048883105.1 Candidatus Thorarchaeota archaeon
TCCACTAGTCACTTTCAAATAAAAATTTTATATTTTGAAAAAAATTCGATTAATTTAATTAAAAATTGAAAGTGAGCCAATACATTATTTTAATATTTTATCAGAACAAGATTTTAATTTCTCGGTTTTCTAAATAAATTTAGTTAAGACTAATTTATAATTATGGGGTGAAATATTATGACTGAAATTGAAAAAAAAGAAGATATTAAGGAAATAGAAAAAGTTGAGGAAGAACCACGAAAAGTAGTATTTTCTCCTCAAATGTGCTCATGGACTAACGACGAAGGCACTGGATATGACTTTGAAGTTTATTTACCTGGAGTTGAAAAAGATACGATTAAATTAAAATTAGGTGAAGAAACACTATTCGTTGTGGGTGAAACTGATACAATTAGATATGTAGGCAGTTATACATTGTGTTGTCCAGTAGAAGCTGAAAAAGCAACAAGTTCTTACAAGAATGGACTATTAAAGATCCATGTGCCTTTCAAGGAAGTAGAATTGCGCACTGTTGATGTATCGATAGAATAAAATTTTTTATTTTTTTTCTTATTTTTTTTTAGAAAAAAGCATTGCTGTTTTTATTAGAGATGAAACAATAATTTTTAAATTGTTAATTTTATTTGTATTAAGTAATTTTATAATACATGCTAAAGAATTCCCAATATTCTTAGTCCATCAAAAAATTTTTCAGAATATGGGGATATAGGAATATCCGAGTAGTAATAATATGGATGGAGAATTTGATGTAATTGTTGTGGGGGCAGGATTTGGTGGACCTATTGCTGCTAAAATATGCGCAGATGCTGGCTTAAAAACTCTGATGATTGAGAGATCTGAGAATGTTGGGGATAAAGTAATATCAGGGTTAACAATACCATTTTATGGCTTTCTTTTCGGACCTGCATTCATTAGAGACGGCAATCCTCCATTTGAAAGGCCTGCTGATGGGATAATTAATTATATAATAAAAGACATAGATTCAAGCGATATTGAAATAGACGATTCATTAAGAGTTCCTAAACCTTTCGCTCCGATATTCGCATTTGGGTATAATACTTATTGTAAACCTTTCTGTGAGTGGGAAGCCAAAAAAGCTGTAGAGGCAGGAGCTATTTTAAGAACTTCAACAACCGTGGTGGACGTTTTAAAAGAAAACGGATGCATTAAAGGTGTAATAACTGATAAAGGTGAGAAATTTAGGTCAAAGATTGTCATTAACGCAGAAGGTTCTCAAGGATTATTAGCTATAAAAGCAGGTGTTAGAGAGAAATACCCTCCAGAGACAATTTCCTTGGCTGACACTTACGATTACGAAATGCCTAAGGAAGATATTGATAAAATCTTTGGACATTCGGTTAAAATGTGTTGGGGATGGGACGAACAAAAAATAGCTCCACCACTTGGTTATGGAAATGGACTTATGGTATGGCCGTATAGAAATAGCCTTCATTTTATGCAGGATCAATGTTTAAGGATGGATAAGAAGTCTGTTCCAAATTTAAGCAAGGTCTTTGATGAATATCACCATAATATCACTTCAAAATTATCATGGTGGAAAAATTTAGTGGCCCCTCGTGTTAAATTACGCGCAAGGATGTGGGAGGGATTTGAAATATATGTAGGGCTTAATAGGAACCTGCGCAATACGCCCAATCACATGGATGGGATGATTTTAATAGGAGATGCTGCTGGTCTCGAAAGTACAGAGCTATGTGATGGCGTACCAGCAGCTTGGTTTTCTGCTGAGATAGCCGCGAAAGTAGCAATTGAAGCTATCCGGGCAGATGATACTTCTAAATCTTTTTTGAAAAAGTATGACAATAAGATAAAAAGTCATCCAATAATCCAATGGTCTATTTCAGGTAAAAATCGATACAATCTACGCATAGCACAAAAGGAACATAATTTAAAGAAATTGAAAAAATATATTTATAATGGTTGGGGGCTTGGATCACTTACGTATTTTACTACTCCATTACTTAAAACTGTTCTATCGTATTTAAACGAAGATCCCACTATTATAATAAAATGGATAAAAATGTATTTCAGATATTACAAAAATTGGCTGAACGAGAGCTACGATTATTCCGAAAAGAAAAGTCGTAGATATAAAGTATCAAAGAAATTAAGAAAAAAGGAACTGTGCTTTCAGAGATTTATGCGATTACTTGATTCTTTTCTAAAATCTTTAAGAAGCTTAAAAAAATTACTTGCTATATTAATTATTCCGCTTTCAAATTCTTCTAATAAAATGATTAAAACAGCATTACCAATATTTACACCTATATATTTTACTTTAATGAAGCTGCTGGATCCGTTAACAACCCGTTTTAACAAAAAGATAATTAATTTTGCAGATCGTGCTATTCCTTCAATTTTTAAAGTCCAAGCAAGCAGGAGCGTGATTTAATATGGTGAAAACTTTCGATGAATTTCCAGGTGTTGAATGGATAGAAGGTACCGGCGATTTTATTAAGATAAACGAGCAAAAATGCACTGGATGTACGAATTGCGTAAAAGTGTGCTTAGCGGCGTGTTTTGAGATTGTTAATAAAAAAGTTAAAATAAAAAGTCTTGAAAAATGCATGGAGTGCGCTGCTTGCTGGTACGTTTGCGCAGAAGAGGCGTTAGAATTTACATGGCCAGAGGGTGGGACAGGATATAGAAGCAATTGGGGTTAATTATATAGAAATCACATAAAAATTTAATCTTTTTTATTTGCCAATAGTATATATAAATTATATTTTAATTATTAAACTTGAAAATCTATCCTTTAATAAAAGAAAATAGTTATAATTATGGCGGAAGTTGAGGCAGATATAGGAGGATACTATTTATTAATGATACTTGGTGCAATTGGTCTAATAGCGATTGGAATCTATATTATTATAGAGATTTTATTATATTTAAGAAAAAAAGCAAGATTAAAAGCAGAAAAAAATTAATATTTCTTATTTAAAACATTTTTTTTCAAAAAATAAGATGTTTCTTAATAGCTAAAAAATAGGACACGATCCTATTGTCAATCTTTCACTAGTATTTTTTGAAAGATTTCATTCAAGTTTTTTAGTTTTTAGTTTTTCTTTTTTGAAAGTAAATCGCAAATATTTCGTGGTCTTTTCCATATTTTTTCATTAAAATTCTTTTAAATGAACCAAAATCTAAGCGTTTTTCCATATTATCAGCTCATCAATCTGCATGGACAACTAAAGTTATTTGACTATCAGGGTAGAGATTAAAATTTACATTTTCCCTAAGGGGCATAAACTCTCTGTTTGGACCATACGCATTTACAGCACAGTCATCATAAATGACATTATTTTGAGGATCCCAAATTAATTGAAGATAACTTTGGATCAAACCTTTAAATAAGGGAAAATAATATTTCTCTTGCTTTTCATAAATTTTTTTATCAATATCTCCTAGTAAATCAACGATAGTTCCGTCATCTTTTATAGAAGTTTCATATTCAACCCCGTTATTTAACTCTTTATCGGGAGCAAAAAGTGTTAAATTAATTTTCTTGATTTTCTAATCACCTATATATTTTCCTTTTTTAATTGCTTCAACTTTTATGCTGACAACGGACTTTGCCAACTCTTTTAATTGTTCGACTGGAATATCCATTTGTTTGATTGTTTCTATGACTCTTGGGTTTATTGTTAAGGCATCTATTGGAAAACTAGTTTGATCTAAAATTTTAATGTCCCCAAATCCAGCATTTTTCATTGCTTTTACATATTCTTCCTTTAAGATCGCACCAGAAACGCATCCGATATAAGCTTCCATAGAATTTATTATGAATTCTGGTAGTTCTTTCAGTAAGACTATATCTGAAATCATTAAACGGCCACCTGGCTTTAATACTCGAAATGCTTCTTGAAAAACTCTTTCCTTACTAGGTACGAGATTGATTACACAGTTAGAAATAATTAAATCAATGAAGGCATCAGCGATAGGTAAATTTTCTAACTCTCCCAACCTAAACTCAACATTTTTAAAATTACCCTCTTCAGCGTTTTTCCTTGCGGCTATTAACATCTCTGGGGTCATATCAATACCGATAACTTTTCCTGTCTGTCCAACCTTTTGAGCAGCAAGGAAGGCATCAAATCCTGCTCCTGATCCTAAATCTAATACAGTTTCTCCTTCTTTTATAGAAGCGAGTGCAACAGGATTTCCGCAACCAAGACCAAGATTAGCTCCATTAGGTACTGAATTAAGTTCCTCTTCAGTATAACCTATATTTTTACTAATATCCTTAATTATTTCAGATTCAAAGCTTCCACAACAAGGATTCATTGGCCCGCAGCAAGAACTTCCAGATTGCGCTATTTTCGCATACCCATTTCTTACAATCTTTTTTATTTCTTCATTTTTCATTATTTTTCACTCTCCCAAAAACCTTTTTTATTTAAAAATATTCCTAAATAAACTAATGATAGCATAATTGGAACCTCCCAGAAGAGGCCCATTGTAGTTCCTAACGCAGCAATGGATCCAACTCCATACATTGCAACAGCAACGGCAATAGCAATTTCAAAGTGGCTTGAAGATCCAATAATGATAGTAATAATTGCTTCTCGGTAATTTAATTTGGCTAATTTAGAGATTATGATATTGATACTGACAACAATCGCAAACCCTAATAGTAGAGGGATTGTAATCAGTAGCAATAAGTCAGGACGCTGAATTAGAATATTTCCATTTAAAGAAAATAAGACAACTAAAGTCATCAATAACGCTCCTATAGCTATTTTTGAAACAGCAGGTCTATATTTTCTATCAAACCAATCTTCTCCTTTAGCACTAATCAATACTTTCTTACTAACTATTCCCAGTAATAATGGAAGTCCAATAAAAACAAATAATGAAATTAATAGAATAACAGGGTCCAAAGGGATTTTTTTTTCTAATGTAATATTTGCGATAAATACTAAGAGTGTGACTACTGGAATATAAAGAAGGATGATTGTTGCCGTATTTACGCTAGTTGTTATTACATTTTGTTCTTGATTTCCTTTTGCCATCCAGCCCCATACTAAAACCATTGCGGTACATGGTGAACTGGATAAAAGGATAATCGCAAATATTAATTGTACGTCTCTTAGAAATAGGATGGCCATAGTCACACCAATTATTGGAGCTATAATCCAATTAGAAACTAATGTTAATATTATTGGTTTCGGATTCTTCCCTAATTTTCTCAACTCAGACGCTTGGAGATTTAACATTGCAGGATACATCATTAAAAATAAACAAATTCCAATAGGAATTGAAATTCCTCTGATTTGCCAAGAGTCAATAGTTACTCCTATGCCTGGTATAATTTGAGAAAGAAAAATGCCGAGAGCCATGCATAATATAATCCATACAGGAAGAAATTTCTCAAAAAAACTAATTTTTCTTCCTACATCTTTAATTTCTGAAGTTTGTCCTTTACTCATTTTAACTGACCTGACTTAATATTTTTCTTGAATTATTTAACCTAATTTTATATTCGTTTTCCATATTTTCAATAAATAATTTTATTTTGTTATCTAAGTTAACAATTATATCTATAATTATGAGTTCTAAGATACTAAAATAATATACCAAATTTATATTTATCGATTTGATTTAGAAAGATTAGTTAAATTTATATTTATCGATTTACATTATTTATGTAGAGAATGAGAATAAGTTTATATATTTTTGGTGATAATAATTAATCTCGAGCGTCAAGAGGAAATCAAAAAAATGTTATGTAGTTGTAAAGATTATTGTAGTGATTATTTTCAAACATTACAAAATAAAGGTTCTGAACTAAAAATTAAATTAGGGTTTAAGAATTTAGAGATTTTTTTTAATGCATTAGCTTCTAAGGAAAGGCTTATAATTATCGAGTCTTTAAAAGATCAAGACCGCTGTGTATGTGAATTGGAGGCTATCTTAGACAAATCTCAATCTACAATTTCTCATCACTTAAGAAAACTTGAACGAGCAGAATTAATTTATTCATTCAAGAAAGGGAATTATACGTATTATGGGCTCGTGAAAGAAAAATTAAAGGATTATATTAATATTTTCGAAAAAGAGATAAATATGATTATAAATGAGCTAAATCTTGTGTACTAATCAGATTTCAATCTTTGAATAACATCCTCTAATATGTTTATTATACGTTCCTTATAGCCAATTTGATTAGGATAAGCATAAGAAAATGCTCTCCAATAAGGACGCTTGTGACCTACTTTAAATTTAACTCCTTTCATGGATGTCATGTAAGAATTATTATCAATTTTTGTAGCTATTTGATCTGCGATTATATACCAATGAAATTGTGAATTAATGCTAGCCCCTGTATTAACTGGGGCAGGTTTTATTCTAGTCTTTAAACAATCAAATTTGAAACTCCATTTATCAGGAGCCTTTTTGATTTCAAACCATTTACCATTATTGTAATTCCAATGATGATAATTACCAATTTTCATACCTGTGTATATTTGATTATTATAAGTTTTAAGAGTATTGTACATTTCTTTATTCACTTTATTCACCAATAATTTATTCTAAATTGTTATTTTTCTAAATGAGATCTTCTT
>JBHLQY010000086.1:0-6306 GCA_048883105.1 Candidatus Thorarchaeota archaeon
AGAATAAAATTTGAATGAATTTTTGAAAATTAATAAAATGGTAAAAAACAGCGTTTTCTTTATAACTTTTCAATTCTCACGTGATAATTTTCTCCTTTAGATTTGAATTCTAAAATCTTTCCCCCATGGTTTTCGGCGAATCTCTTTATATTTTCTCCAGCCTCAAAAAAATCTCCAAATACTTCTAATATATCTCCACTATTAATTTTATTCAGCATTTTTTTTGTTTTAGCCACGGGCATGGGACAAACAAGACCAGAGCAATCTATTTTTAAAGTATTACCCATTATTTTTTCACCTTATTCGTTATACAAACATAACGTTATCCGCTTCTTCGCACATTTCAAGAAAGCCGTTCATAGTCGTTTTTTGGACACCTCCTATTAATTCATCTTCGGACATTCCTCGAGCCTTCATACAGACCCCACATGCCAACACTTTAGCACCCTCTTCAATAACATTTTTTAACCACTTTCCTACATTATCATAAGTAGTAGGATCTTGGTTTTTTTTTCCCACCCAAATACCATCTTCCACAAGAAAAATATTTATTTTGTGTCCCTCTAACAAAGCGGTATATGCAAATCTAAGAATAGTATAAGGTCTTTCCATGGTATATTGGCCGCTACCAATAGCAATCGTAAAGACCTTCTTTTTATCCGACATTTTTTATCTCTAATCAAAGACACTTAATCTTAAGAGTAGGAAATGATTAGAGAATATATTAATTTTTTCAAAATAATTTATTAAATTTTTTCATAAATCCATAATTAAAAGAAATTGATTTTAATTTCATGAATTATGAATGGTTTCTATTAAATTCTACATATTCAATTATCTTTGAAAGCGCACTTACGGGACGATCCCAGAATTGAAAGACGATACCTCCATGTTCTCTTATTTTTTTTGACCAATTACTAGCATAATTTTGAGGATTAATATATATAATTGGAATCGAATACTTTTGAGATGCTTTAATTGTTGGCACAATAAATATCTTGTCCATATCATCCATTCTATCAGCCAGATCTTCCCTGAATTCTATATGAGTTGATATTTTTTCATCTTGTTGCAAATATGGCATTAATTCATGAAATCCTATAGCACCATACATAATTATAGCATCTATTTCACCAGATTTCATTAATATTTTAGGAAGATTTATATAAAAATTAAAGATATTCATATCAAATGTAACATCTATAGGATTAACCCAACTGGCAGTGGGAGGCATTATTTTTTTAAATCTTGATTGCAATGAATCTGAAAATTCAGGAACGGTTAATCCCCTTCTTTCAGCATTGTTTGCTATCAAAGCTCCTGGTCCACCTGAGTTAGTTATGATTCCAATTCGTTTTCCTTTAGGGTATATGAAGTTTGGATTTGATAATATAGATGTAATATCTAAAAATTCTTCAATATAATCTGTTTTAATAATACCCGTCTCTTTAATCATAGCATCAAAAATTTTGATGTTTCCTGCCATTGAACCCGTATGACTCTTTATAGCGCGATTACCTGCTCCAGATCCTCCTCCATAAATCGCTACTATCGGTTTTTTTAATGTTATCTCCTTTGCTAATTGTATAAATTTTTGTCCTCGTTTAATTTCTTCAATATACAGTCCTATTACTTCGGTTTCATCATCATCTCTAAAATATTCTAAAAAATCTACTAAGTCAATGTTTGCTTCATTTCCTACGGAAATTGTCTTGCCAACGTTAAGATCAATATATTCAGGATCCATCCCCCAATGACTTGACATTGTACCACTTTGAGAAGCTAATGAGAATTTTCCTCGTTTTAATCCATCCCCCCATACCATCATATTGAGTATGCCATCGTTTTCGGGATAAATCCAACTATTATAAAATCCAAAACAATTGGGGCCAATGAATCTAATGCCATAATAATTCGCAAGGTCAATTATTTCTTCTGTGAGCGTGTTAGTACGATCGCCCGTAACTTCTCTAAAACCTCCAGAAATCACTACAATATTTTTAACTCCTTTCTCTCCGCATTCTCTAAACACTTGAGGAACAATTTTAGGTGGCAACACTATTATAACGAGATCAGGAATTTCTGGAACTTCTGCAATTGATTTATATGCTTTATATCCTAAAACTTTATCTAATTGTAAATGGATAGGGAAAATTATCCCCTTATATCCAGAACTAATAATTCTTAATAGTTGCATGGTACCCATAGTGGTTCCAAATGAGTTATTAGCCCCATAAATGGCTATGCTTTTTGGACGTAGAAAATCATGTAAAAAATGTGTACTCATAATTTATCCCAAATAAAAAATATAGAATTATAACCTATTTTTGAAAATGAAATTTAATTTTAAAACTTATAAGTTCTCATTTATACATTTTCTTTCAAGATGTGATATAGAAAAAAATCAATTATAAATCCATCATAGTTATTTTTGATAAAACATTTAATACTAAGTAATCGATGAGAAATAAATCAGGTAATAAATTTGAAGATTGAATTTTTAAGAAACTTCATAAAATTAACTCATTACAAGAGTTTTTCAGATTTGGCAAAAGATTTATCTATATCTCAGAGTACTTTATCGCATCAAATATCACAATTGGAAGAGGAATTTGGAGATATTACTCTAATTGATAGAACAACCAGAAAGTTTAAACTGACTCAAGAAGGAGAGGTTTTTTTAGATTACGCAAAAAATATAATCAATTTATATGATAGTTGCAAGCAAAACCTTTCTGAGTATAGCAAAAAACGGATTGAAAATATAATCATAACAGCCTCGACTTTGCCAGGCTCTCATATTTTACCAAAATACATCGCAAATTTTAGAAATGAACATTCAAATGTGAATTTCAAGATATTAATTAACAATTCGCAAAAATCAATTGATGTTTTGAAAAAACAAATGGCTGATTTTGCGGGTATAGGTAGCTTTATGGATGAGGATAAAGATCATTTCGACATTGTTAAATTTGGAGATGAAAATCTCGTATTCATATGTGCTCCTAATCATAAATTATTAAAAAGTGGAAAAAATTCAGTTGATTTTAAGGATCTTATTAAATATCCATTTATCGCGAGGGAACAAGGTTCTGGAACTCGAAATATCATTTTACAACATTTTGCAGGATATAAACAATTAAATATAATATTAGAAATGAATGACAATGATTCGATAATTTCTGCTGTCAGCGATTCAGACAATATCTCTATTTTAAGCGAAATAATTGCAAAAAAAGCAGAGGCTGCTAATCTAATTAAAATTTTAAAAATTAAAGATTATCCTTTTATTGCGAAAAGAGACATATTTTTCATAAAATTAAAAAATAAAAAACTAAAAGGTTTAAAAAAAAAGTTTTGGGAATATTTAGAGAAATAAATTTATTTTATCAATGGAGACGTCTTATCAAAATTTAGAAGACTACTCCATTTTTGCTTAAGCGGATAAATCCCACGTATTAAAGATATAACAAACACGGTAAAAAATATAAAAGACGCCAATCCTGGAGCAAATCCGCCAATTAAATTCACTAGTGATGTTGCTTCAAAAGTTAATACTGAATATATCGTTGAAATCGTAGCAAACAGAACTGAAATTAGGGAGATCATTATTGCTGCTTTTTTGCTAATATCTATTTTAAAAGGCCCAATCTCCAAATGAAAATGTTTAGGTTGAATAATTACCGATAAAACTGTGTGACTAATTATGTTATTCTCAAAATCAATATAGACATTTAAATAGCGCTTCTCACTCTTTTTCTTACTCTTTTTTTTAACCGATTTTAATGGTAAAACTGAAAAAATCATTACAGGGGGATTCACTGCATCTTTTTTGACCTCAACTTTACCTGTTAAGGGATGAACTTCAAATCCTTCCCCTTCTATTCTTAACTCCAATATTGGAGGTTCCTTTTTAAGTGTAGCTATTGTTATAGTAGTTTTGTATATTGTTTTACCCTCTTCATCCACGATTTTTAATTCCTCATGCGAAAAATAAACATAGAATAAATAGCTCTTTTGCTCCATCATTACAGAATAATATTGGAAGCCCATATTGATAATATATGTAGTTGGTTCAGGCTCTTCTTTTGCTTTTTCTATGGCTCTATCTAATTGAGCTGGTGATCCTTTTGGTGCTACAAAACTCTTTGCTGGTGCTACTGAAGCAGCACGCAAACCTTCTAAATCTTCTGCGCTTTCTTCCATTAGTAGTTCGTCTTCAGTAGCGATATCAGCTTCACGCTTTAAACGCGACTCTTCTTCTAAATCTCTTCTAAATTCGTATTTTAGTTGTTGTTCTGAAGGTGCATATTTTTTTTTCTTTTCTTTTCTCACTTTTTCAGTTTCTTCTGCTTTATCGGCTTTTTTTCCTTCTTTTTCAATCTTCTCTTTCAAGTTTAAATTCTTTATTTTCTTCTTCTCAGGAATTGGTAAATTATTATTATCCAAAAAACAGAGATCCACGCGTTCAATTTTGATCTCTTTCAACGAAGCATAAATATCGTCTAATACAACATCAATTTTTGTAGAATTATTATAATGACCGACAAAGACAAAATCAAAGATATCAACCGCTAAGATTTTTGATTTCTTATTGTAAAGTATTTTATCTATTTTAATTTCAAGCCTTGAAATGGTCGATACTATTTCCAATTATAACACTCCCTTCTCTATCATTCTTAATTTATCTCGTTTCTAATTATTTATAAATTTCTTAAATTTAAAGATTTTTATTGAAAGATTTTTTTAAAATTATTTATTATTCGAGTTACACATATTATAAATATACAAGATAAAATTGACAATAATAAAAATGACAGGCAAATATATTTTAACTCATGACCTAGGAACATCGGGCAATAAAGCTGTTATATTTGACTTAAAATTAAATACTCTTTATCAAACAAAAGTGAATTATCCGATTTATTACCCAAAGCAAGGGTACGTGGAACAGGAACCTGAGGATTTTTGGAATTCAGTACTTAGAGCAACTCACACTCTCGTTAACGAGAATAATATTAATCCCGATGATATTATAGGGTTAATCTTTGATTCCCAAGGAAATTGTACAATCCCAATAGATGAACAAGGGATTCCTCTAATGAAATGTATTAGTTGGCTTGACACTCGGGCTTCGACAATAACTCATAGATATTCAGAGGGAGAAGATTTGGTAGCGGGATATAATTTCGAAACACTTAATATGTTTATCGATAACACAGGGGGCGCTCCTGGATTGAATGGGAAGGATCCTATTTCTCATATTCAATGGATAAAAAAATATGAGACTGATATTTACGAAAGAACCTATAAATTTCTCAATGTAAAGGATTTTATAGTCTACAAATGCACAAATAATGCTATAATTTCTATAGATTTAGGTAATGTTTCATGGATGATGGATTCAAACAAATTAAATTGGTCTGACAAAATATTAGATAAATTTGAAATAGACAAGCAAAAACTACCTGAAATAAAAAAATCAACTGATGTAGCAGGTTATCTTACTAAAAAAGTTGCTGAAGAACTAGGCTTAAAACCAGATACTCCCGTTTTTGTTGGATCTCTTGATTTTACTGCTGGTGCGCTGGGTTCTGGAGCTATAAACGAAAAGCAGCTTATCGTTGGTTTGGGAACGGCTGATTTTGTCGCAGCACATATTTCTGAAGAGAAAAGAAATATAGCATGTTACACAGGGACCATGTATTCTGCTCAAAATTATTATTTATGTATTTCAAAACAAGAAACTGGAGCTGCTTGTCTTGATTGGATCGCAAATCAAATGTTTAAAGGTGAATTAGAGAAATATGAAAACAATCCAAAAGAACTATATAAATATTTGGATAATATTGTAGAAGAATCTAAAGCTGGCGCAAAAAATTTAATTTTTACTCCGTGGATGTATGGAGAAAGAAGTCCCATAAATGATTCAAATGTTCGAGGAGGTTTTTATAATCTAAGCATTGACCATAAAAGAGCAGATCTTTTAAGAGCAGTATATGAAGGAGTTGCATTTAATATCAAATGGGGATTAACTTATGTAGAAAGATTAGTAGGAAGGAGCAATCAGATTAATGCTATTGGAGGGGGTTCCAAATCAGATGTATGGTGCCAAATATTAGCAGATATTTTAGAAAAAAATATAAATAAAGTAGAAGAACCTGACTTAGCGAGTAATAGAGGTTTAGCTGTAATAGCTTTGGTTGGTTCAGGAATACTTAAGGATTTTTCGGAAGCAATACCATTAATTCAAATTGAAAAATCATTTACACCTAATCCAGATTCTAGAAAGATTTATAAAAAAAT
>JBHLQY010000087.1:0-6297 GCA_048883105.1 Candidatus Thorarchaeota archaeon
TTGAACCCCCCGCAATCTGTTCTTTACAAACAGTATCATCAATGGAAATGTTACTTGAAATGTTTCTTATAACAAAAGATGGTCGCACTATTCCATTTGAATATACTGGAAAAATTTTTAGGAGTTTTGATGGTAATCTTCTAATTGTAGCGATTGGAAGGGATGTTACTGAGCGAAAAAAAGCGGAACAAAAACTTAAGGAATCAGAAAAAAGATACCGAGAGGCATATAACCGTGCGAATTTTTATAAAGATCTAATTGCTCATGACATGAATAACATACTTCAATCAATAAGATCTTCTGTAGAATTGTATAAATTATCTGAAAAAAGGCCAGAAATGTTCAAAGACAAAAAGGATTTTTTAAGTTCTATAATAGAAAATGTTTTTAGAGGTTCAAAACTTGCTTCGAATGTTATTAAATTGTCTAAACTCGAAGAAACTAAGATGCCATTAGAGTTAGTTAACATTAATAAAAATTTAATGGATGCGATTGTATTTATTCACGAAATTTATCAAAATCGAAACCTTCATATAAATGTAGAGGCAATTGAAGAAGATCATTTCGCAATAGCGAACGAGCTTATTTTAGATCTTTTCGAAAATATCTTAATGAATTCAGTAAGACATAATATTAATCCAGTAGTAGAAATTCAAACAAGAATTTCTGAGATGCAATTAGAGAATAAAAAATATTGTAAAATTGAATTTATGGATAATGGTGTAGGAATACATGATGATAGAAAAGTAGCAATTTTTCAGCGGAGAACCAACGATGAAAACTCGACCAGAGGTATGGGAATTGGATTATCACTTGTAAAACAACTAATAAACAGTTATAATGGAAAAATCTGGATAGAAAATAGAATAAAAGATGATTATACGAAAGGTTCTAATTTTATTGTCTTAATTCCAGTATAAACCTAAAATAATTTTAAATCATCCCTAATAAGAAAAGCTTCATCCATATATTTGATTTTTTAAATACCCTACATTTTTCATTTTCATCTTTTAATAAACATTCATTATAATAAGAGCAATGTTTATATGCACAAAGTCGTTTTTCCTTCATCCCCTTAATTTTCATTTTATACCCAAATAAAAAAAGAAGAGTATTAACATTTATAATTATTCTTCACTCTAAGGGAATAATTGATAATTTTTAAATAGTGAAAATACATAAATGTAAATATATTTAAAACAAAATAAAAAAAATATTGAAATCCAAATTAAAGGTGATAATTAATGAATGCAAAACAAATCTTCAGTTTATTAAGTGGAATTGCAACGCTTGTGGCCACTTTTTTCTTAACATTGTTTAAATTTGAATTAGCGGAGAATACTTATTATGTTTCTGGAATATTAGGGATTGAAAGGATTCTTCATATTTTTCTTGAGCCAATTTCAATGTTCTACATTATGCTAATAGTTGTTTTATTACTTTTTCTGTTTTCGGGTGTTATACAAATAATTGGGGCAAAAAAACGTATCTTAACCATTATTGGATCTATTTTACCTCTATTTTTTGGTGTAATTATCATATTAGATTCATTTAATATACTAAATAAATCATTTATAGGAGTACTCTATATGTTAGGGGATAGTGAACCTATAATTGTTGGTATCCTTCCTTTTGACTATGTGATTTTTGAGCGACCTGAGTCCATTGGAACCTATGTCTTAATTTTAGGTGGATCTATAGGTCTTATCAGTGGATTACTCAAACGAGGTGGTGCTTAGATATGAAAAGCTCAAGATTGTTAAATTTTCTGTTGGTGTTTACAATATGCTTTTTACCATTAATATACTCTGCTTCTGCTTATGATGATAAAGAATGGTATGTTGGAATTAACGAGAATGACACATACATCTATTTAATAACTATGGACGAGGGTCCCTATGAAGATTTCTTGGAAACGCTAGGATTTACTGATGCAGCTATTGATGCAATCATAGATTCAATGGATTTGGATGAGGACTATGAGGCATATAAAATCTATATCTTGAAAATTAAAGAAGAAGATAAATATTCGAGTTATGAAGGTGTTCAATATTATTACAATACATATGTTACAGAGAATCGGGCGGGAAACGACTGGGAATTACAAGGACATAATATAAGAGCCATCATTTTTAAATACACAGACCAAAAACAACTATATAAAGGTAGTGTTAATGGTGAGGTTTATGGCCCGATGGGATTAATTTCATTCTTTATAGGGAATGATGTTAATTGGAAGGAATTAGCTAATGAAGTCAATGATAAGTTTGAGGACAGGTATTCCAAAAGAGATGGAGGAGCAAAGAGAATAAATAATGGAATTTTTACCTTTTGCAAACCTGATACCTTCGGAATAACTTATCTCGAAAAATTTAGATCAAAATCAATATATAGTAGCCAAGGCGTTCTTACATATTACGAATGGTCATACGATGGCGATATCATAATGAAACTCGAATTAGAAACGGCCTTATTTGTTGAATATTGGTTAATAATTCTTATCATAGCAGGGGTAGCTGTTGTAATAGTGATAATTTCAATCAAAAAAAGTACAACTGTTTAAAAAATCTAAAAACCCTAATTAAATTTTTTTTTCTTTTTGTTTTCTATAAACTTAAAATTAGTTATTCATTTTTACTCTGTCGTCTTTTATAAAACAGATATGCTATAGTTAGTTGTACTGCGGAGAAAAGAAGCATTCCACTTAAAGCTCCAGATATACTGGGTGTTAACCATCGTTTAAATGCAGGATTGTCTTCTCTAGGGGAGCCAAAGCTAACCTCTTCAAATCGGGGATCGGGCATATCTAAAGAAGCTTCTATTATATTTTCATAATAGGTTGGTATAAATAAAGGTTCAATTCCTGTCTTAGTAACCATTAAAATGCTTTCAATAATGTTGAATGCTATGAGAAATAACAATATACTGATGATAATGGCAGCAGATTTACTTTTATTTATACTACTCATGAAAATTACAAAAGTAAATACCATAAATGTATATAATAAAGCCCAGCTCATTGAATTTATATATGTATCTGGTATTTCTCCGTATTTATAATTTGTAATGATGCCAATTATTATATAATAAAAAACTATCAGAATACTGTTTAAACTATATCGTGAGATTATTCTGCCTATAAGGAGACGACTTTTACTTATTTTTGGAAATAACAGATTTCCTGTTTGTTTTTGAAAGTCCTCAGCAATAATTCCCCCACCAAACGTTGCCGTACTTATTATTATAAGAATTCCAAAAAAACCAAAATATCCTTCAATATAATCTATAGGTTCTTCTGGTAATTCGACTCCAGCTGCCACTTCAAGTTCATATATTAATAAATTTAGTAAAAATATACTCAAATATACGATAAGCATAATCAAAAAAGTTTTCCACGTCCTTTTGAATTCAAAATTTATTGTATCAGTAATCTGAGTAATATAACGTTTTAATCCAATCGTTTGCTTTTCTGTAATAATTTGGTCAAGGTCTAATTGTTCTTGAATTAATTCTGTTGACATTTTTTTACCTCCTAACTTTTTTCTTTCCCTTAATTATAATTTCATTTTTATAAGAATGCATTTCCTTGTAAGAATCGTCAGTAAGGTCAATAAACAATTTCTCGAGTAAATTAGCTTTAGGTACTGAAAATTCTAATACATTAAAATTGTTTTTGAAGAGAGCATTATGAATTTTTAACTGATTTTCTGGAACTCCATTAAAAGGTATTTCAAATATCTTAGAATTCTCATTAAAGGTAACTTTTATAGTGTTATCGCCTTCTATCCCAGTTAAAGGCAAAATAATTTTATTTAATCTTTCCAATAAATCAACTAAATCATACTTTGAGGTGTCATATAATTCAAAATTTATTACACTTTTGCGAGCCATTAATTCTAAATTATCCAATGTATCAAAGGCAATTAACTTTCCTTGGTTGATTATTGCTACTCTATCTGCTACTTCACTGATTTCGTATAATAAATGGCTACTTAGAAAAATTGTTTTTCCCATTTGCTTTAATTTCAGAATGAAATCACGTACATCTTTTCTTGCTTTTGGATCTAAACCTGTTTGGGGCTCATCTAATACAACGATATCAGGATCGTGGACGATTGCCGAACATATTCCGATCTTTTGTCGCATTCCTTTCGAAAAAGTCTTGATTTTTTTATTTAACCATTCAGATAAACCGAACATTTCAACTACTTTCGCAACGCGATCTTTAACTTTTTTCCTTGGATATCCCTTTAGATTTGCAAAATAACTCAATACTTGACGCGGTGTCATATCGCCATAAAATGCAGGAATTTCTATTAAAAAACCAATATTATCTAAGAGATAATCCCTATTTTTAGGAGTTAATCTCTCTAATTTTCCGTTATTTCTGATCCAAATCTCGCCACCTGTTGGTTTCAGTAAATATGCCATCATCTTCATAGTAGTTGTTTTTCCTGCCCCATTTGGACCAAGAAATCCTACAATCTCACCACGCTTTATTTCTAAATTAATATTAGAAACAGCATAAAACCTTCCAAACCTCTTTGTTAATCCTATGAATTGAATTAAAATATCTTCATTATTATTCATCTCTCTCTTTGTAACTTTACACCGCCATAACATTCTATATATTTTTCTTTCATTTGTTCAAAAATTTCCATATTTTTCACATTAATATTTTCTTATCTAATATGAGATTAAATTGAATGATATTAGCAATAAATTTTACTTTCTCTTCGTTCTATCTTATCTTTAGTTATATTATTAACATTTAAAACCAATTTGCTTAGCTTGCTTATATCAGCTATTTCTAATTCATTGTCAGGGCAATTAATCATGCATCTTAAGCATCTCAGGCATTTATCATTATCCGCTTCACCAGTATCTGCATTCATTGCCCTTGAAGGGCACAGTTCTTCACAAGTTCGACACATACTGCATTCCTTTCCTCTCCTCGATGGTTTAGGTAAAATTTTATCAATTTTTTCAAATCTCTCAAGAATTTGTTTTGAAATTATTGGATCTTCAATTTCAATTCTATTAATTTCCTTATCTTGAAATTTTTTCAAAATTTTTCTCGCAAACTTTTTTGCTATGTCGAAATCCCCCTTATCTGGTCGATTCTCTAAAAAATCCCATCCTGCTAAATTAAATGTATGTTTTCCAGGAAATTCTGAAGATCCGATCAAAATAAAATTACTCCCCTCTAAAATTTCTTTAGTATCATGATGTGCTGCACCAACAGCAACACCTCCATATGTAAAGAAGGTAGCACACCTTTTTCCCTCTCCATTTAAAGATTTAAGCCATTCTCGTGCAACTTTTGGAGCCTGCCAAGCGTATATTGGAAATCCGAAGAAGATTGCATCATAAGGAGACAAATCATGATTCTTCTGCCTTTCTTCATAGCTTGTAATATTAAATACATCAACTTTAACGTTTGATTTTGAGAGTTCACTTGCTATTACTTCACCAATTCTTTCAGTGTTTCCAGTTCCAGAGAAGTAGAATAAAACTATTTTCAATAATTACACCAAATTGTTTAATTTCTAATAAATATATATATAAGATCTTTTTAATTTATTATTTGCTATCAAATCTACAAGTGGTTCTTTGAGTTTCTCTTTGGATATTTCAAATTTTTTTTTAGAGACAAAAGAGTATAAATATTCCAACATCTTAGGTTTTAAATATCTAATAAAAAATATAAATCCGATATTCAAAAAAAATAAGAGATGATAAATTAAATGGCAGAAATCTCAAAAGAAGTGAAAATTATCTTTATCATCAATATAATTGCGGGTATTATATATGCGATTCAATACTTGATACTACCAGACATTTTATACTCTGGTACACCCTATTATCACCCACATCTCTCGCGGATTTATGGTGGTACTATGGTAATATTAATAATTGGTGGTCTAATTGGTTTAAAAAGAGGGGAATTGGAAACTCTAAAACCAGTTTGGGAGGTAGTTATATTATGGTTCATCATGGTTCTTATTTTGGCCATTGCGTCCTTAACTTATATGCCTTGGACACCAACAGACTTAGCAAGAGTGTGGGTTGGCATCATTGTACTAATCATACTAATAATAATCAATGTTTATTTCTATTATAAGCAATTAGAATAGAAGAACGTTAAGAAATTATAATTCAAATTTTTTTTTTTATATTTTCTATCTTTATCCTGAAAACTTAAAAATCGTCTACAAAAATAGTTCTATCTCTCTACATCCATCATTTTCTTTTTATTTTTGATAAGATACTAGAGAATGAAGAATATTTAGAATA
>JBHLQY010000088.1:0-4776 GCA_048883105.1 Candidatus Thorarchaeota archaeon
AATGTATAGCAGACGAAACCGATCAGCACTTATACGTATCCCAGTGTATTTGAAAGGTGAGAAATATAAGAATAGAAGAAGAATAGAATATAGAGGTGTTGATCCTTCTACAAATCCATATTTTGCCTTCGCTGCAATTGTTACAGCAGGTTTAGAAGGTATAAAAAAGAAAATTGATCCGGGTGATCCTGTAGATAAGGATGTATATGAAATGACTGAATCAGAAAAAAAAGCGGCAGGTATTAAACAATTACCTACCACTTTAAGGGAGGCGCTGGATGTTTTAGAAAGTGATGCGATAGCAAAGGAAATATTAGGTTCACATCTCTATGACGCCTTTGTAGAATATAAGACAAATGAATGGAACCAATTTTGCCTTTATGTGACGCCCTGGGAGATAATGAAGTATCTGGATTATTAAGCTAAATTAAGCATGGATTTTTTTTAAAAATTTTTTATTTTTTTTAAAAAAACAGTAGGAAAGGAGAAATGAGAGAAAGATATTGCTATTCTTGTGGAACGAGGTTAGATTTATCAAGTTTAATATATAAAAATTTTCATCTAAATCAAGATTATTTAAAATCCCTATGGAACAATCGCTCAATCCATTTTTTATGCTGTGATTGTTTTAAAGAAGAATTGTTATATGAAAAAGGTTTACTTCAATTAATTGAACAAAAAGAGGAAAAACCTGAAAATAAAACTTTTTGATTCTATAGATAGTAAATTTATAATTATAATCACCAGAGTAAGTAAAGAAAATGTATATAAATGAAAAAGATGTGAACATTTTAGAGAAAAATAAAAATAAGATTAATAGAATAACGATTGCTTTGGACGAAGAAACTGACAACGTTTTAAAAGAGTTAAAGGATGGATCGAACAAGTCTCAGTCAGAATTAATAAGAAAATCAATTAAGTTTTATCATCAATTTAAAAAAGTCTTTAATCATAGTAAGAATGGAGCTGCGAAAAGAGTTAATACTTATATGGATCTATTATCTAATGGTGAACACATAATATTAGATATAGATCATTATCTTTCCTTTCTGAGATTTATTGAAAATTCCCCGGACAGCGATAGATTTTGGGAAATTAATAAAACAATTGGTAAAGCTCATGCAGAAGAGTTTTCACAAGAACTTGATCTTGCAACTGTTCAAAAAGTAGTAGAGCGCCTTGAAGCATGCAATTTTTTTAAAATGGTTAAGGATTCCTCTAATAGATTTACATTATTATTAGGATCTGATATTCAGAAAAAATTTATAAAGAGTTTTTTGGAAGAAATATTTAAGGGGATGGGATTCAAAGCCCAAATCAAAGAGGGGTTTTCCAAACTCAAAATAATTCTTGGAAATGTTACTTATTGATTTAATATAAGGTTGATAAAAGGGTGAAATCATCTCAAGAGGAGAATATTTTTTATGAAGCAAGATAGCTCGGTGAAGATGATTTAGATAAACCAGTTGTTCGTGGATCAAATGTTTCCCAAATAAAAAAAGTGGAATAATTGGCTTAATGGTATTAAATAATTTTGATCAATTATAGTGATTTCTATTAAAAAAAAATAATAAAATAGTTCAAGAAACAGCGTTTTAAAATTTTGAATTTCAAATTAATTGATAAAAATGTGTGGAATAAACGGCTTCAATTGGAAAAATAAAGCAAAAATAGTTCAAATGAATAATCAAATTATTCATAGGGGGCCAGATCATCAAGGAGTCACTCTTTTTAATAACATGTCTTTAGGTCATGATCGCCTTTCGATTATTGACCTCTCTGAACGTGGCCATCAACCTATGCATAATGAAGAAAAAAATCTTTATATAGTTTTTAATGGAGAGATTTATAATTATAAAGAATTAAAAGAAAAGTTTTGTCATGATTACAAATTCCATTCTGCCACGGATACAGAAGTTATACTCGCAATGTATCAGAGATTTCAAGAGAAATGTGTTGATTATTTCAATGGGATGTGGGCTTTTTGTATTTATGATTTAAAAAGAAATATTCTATTCTGCTCTAGAGACCGACTTGGAATAAAACCGTTTTATTATTATCAGCAGGGGGATAAATTTATATTTTCATCAGAAATAAAAGCAATTCTAATACATGAGATAAAAAAAAAGATTAATCCAAAAGCTATTAGCTCATTTCTAAAATATCGCTATATCATTGAAGAGGAAACGTTTTTTGAGGAGATTTATAATATAAAACCAGGTTATAATTTAATATATGATTTAGAATCAAATAATTTGAAGCAAATACAATATTGGGATTTATTTCAACATGAAATAATTGATTCATTTAAATACCAGAAAGAATTAATTGAGCAGGAATTGACAAATAGTGTTAAATATAGAATGATTGCAGATGTTGAAGTAGGAGCAATTTTATCAGGAGGATTAGATTCAAGTCTAACTTCTGCAATAATGGCAAAATTAAATAAAAACCATATTAATACGTATACCGTCAAATTTAATGAAGATGGTTTTGATGAAACACCATACGCAAGGTTAGTTGCTGATATGTATCAAACAAAACATAATGAATTATTAATTGAGCAAGAAGATTATATAGCAGTAATGAATCAATATCTAAAATATAAAGATGAACCAATCGGAGTTCCTAATGAAGTCGCTCTCTATTTACTTTATAGAAATATTAAGAAAACTGCTACAGTCGTCCTAGCTGGGGAGGGTGCAGATGAGATATTTGGGGGATATGGAAAAATTTTTCGTTCTCCGTTTGATTTTTTAAAAGAATCAATTCATAATGAGGACATAAATTTCTTAGATTTTTTTTTGAATATTTATGGTTATTTTTCTGAGGATGATTTGAAATTATTTCTTAAAGAAGAATTTTATTATAATTTTAAGGAAATATTTAAAAATTACATGGAGAAATGCCCCCGAGATTATTACACTAAAGTTTCATATATTTTTTTGAAATTACATCTTCCAGGATTACTTTTAAGAAGCGATGTTTCAAGTATGGCGAGTGCAGTAGAATCAAGAGTTCCTTTTTTGGACCATAATCTAGTTCAATTTGTCTATAGTTTACCTTTTGAGTTTAAAAACAAGTTTAAGTCCATTTCTGCTTTGAAACAATCTGTTGATTTAAATTATAACGAAATCTCTGAAATTAATGATATTCCAAAATACATGTTAAAAGAAATCGCAAAAAAGTACCTAATGAATGATATTATCTACCGAAAAAAACAAGGTTTTCCACTTCCGTTAAATAAATGGTTCGGAGAGAATTATATAATGAAGCTTAAAGAGCTTTTATTGAATGATAATAATATCATAAAAAATTATGTTAACATAGAGAAGTTAAAAGAATGGATTGAAAAATATGAAATTGTTAATAATTTCGGATTAAAATTATGGATGCTCTATAGCTTAGAAATCTGGCTAAATTATACAAAAAGTAAATATCCAGATCTCATACTTTAATAAATCTAAAATATAAAAATTAAATTTAGATAATTCAATAAAATTTTATTTAAAGAAAATTTTAATGATCAACTATTTGATGATATAACTTTTATAAAATATCTTCTCCCTTCTCTTTAGTTCTTATTCTGATTGCGCTTTCTATAGGAGTTATGAATATTTTTCCATCCCCCGGTTTTCCAGTTTGGGCTTTTTCAATTATAGTTTCAATAACTTGGTTCACATTCACTTTATTACTTACAACTATTTCTAGTTTTAGTTTATCAATCCAATCTACACAATATCTCCCTGATCTTCCAGTTAACCATATTCCACCTTGATTTCCTCGACCTTTTACTTCATAAATGCTCATTCCTTTAATTCCTATTTCGGATAGTGCGTTTTTGACAGGTTCTACTTTTTCTGGCCTTATAAAACACTCGATTTTTTTCATTTTTTCACCTCATGCCTTTTCTCCGTGTTGAGTTATATCTAGCCCTACATACTCTTCTTCAGGTGGTACTCTGAAACCAATTGTTTTATCGATAATGAAAGCCAAGATAAAGGTGACAACAAAGGAGTATATTATTGTTACAACTACACCTATTAATTGAATCCATACTTGTTCCCAATTTCCTAATATCGCACCGCTGGCTCCAACAGTAGCAAAAACTCCTGTTAATATTGCACCTAGTATTCCGCCCGTTCCATGAATTGATATAGCATCCAATGACTCATCGACTTTCGAACTAGCTCTCCATGATAACACGATAAAACATACTATACTAGAGAGACCACCTATTATTAGAGCAAAAACTGGTGCTACAAATCCTGCTGCAGGTGTAATAGCTACTAATCCTGCTAATGCTCCTGAAGCCATCCCTAAAGTACTAAATTTCCCCGTTTTAGAGTATTCAACTAACATCCATGTTAAGGCCCCCATTGATGCTGCCAGATGAGTATTAAACATTGCCAAAACAGCGATTTTATTTGCTGCCAAGGCGCTACCTCCATTAAATCCAAACCATCCAATCCATAACAATGCTGTACCTAAAATGACAAATGGTATGTTTGAAGGTTCCATTGGTTCTTTCTGATACCCTTCTCGTGGACCGATAACTAATGCCACTGCTAAAGCCGCAAAACCAACGTTAATATGAACAACGGTACCACCTGCAAAATCTAAGCAACCAATTGCGCCTAAAAAGCCACCATCTCCCCAGACCAAGTGGGCGATTGGAGAATACACAACGATTAACCATATAGAAATGAAAATACAAAAAGCTCCAAAATTCACTCTCTCGGAAAAGGGACTTGCAATAATAGCGACTGTTATAAT
>JBHLQY010000089.1:0-2975 GCA_048883105.1 Candidatus Thorarchaeota archaeon
TGTGGGATGGAAATTGTCCCTAGCCAATCAATTGAGTATAAATATAAAGGTGATAAATATTATTTTTGCAGTTCATCATGCGAAGTTGAATTTAAACAGAATCCTGAAAAATATAAAGACTTTGACCACGTTGATCCTAAACTTATGCATGTGATAAAGGAAGATTTAGACGAAGGAGAATTAGTTATTGATCCTGTATGTGGGATGAGAGGAAAACCAGAAGACTGGATTGAACATGAACACATGGGAGAAAAATATTATTTCTGTAATCCATCTTGTCTACAAGAATTTAAAAAAACTCCTGAAAAATTTATAAAAAAGAAAGAAAATAAAGAATTAAAAGAAAAAACAAAAATTAGAGGATGATAAGAAAATGGGAAATTTAGAATGTTTGAGTTGTGGTGTTAAGCTGGAACTACCTCAACACTGTGGTAAGCCTATGCATAAAGAAGGCGACCAACTTGTATGTTGGATGGGTCCTGAGTGCGGAGCTCAAAAAATTCCAGAACACTGCGGAAAAACTATGGAAATTAATGAGTAATAAGTTTTTTTTTTAAATTTTTATTCAAATGAAGTAGTAAATGTTATTTTTAATAATTTATAATTGATACATTTAAAACAATTAATTCATTCTAAAGAAAAAATTGATCTAACAAATTTTTAATGATTTCCAATGAAATTTTTTAAAAGTAATAAAAAACTTTCTATTCTTTACATTATTTAACACATTCAATTTATTTAATTAACCAATAATTTGCGAAAAAGCATATGAAATATTATCAAAACATTCTGAAATTAATTGGAAGAACCCCTTTAGTTCGCATCAATAAAATTAATCCGAATAAAAATGTCCTTTTGTTAGCTAAATTAGAAAAATTCAATCCAGCGGGTTCCGTGAAAGAAAGAATTGCTATAAGTATGATAGAAGAAGCTGAAAAACAAGGAATTTTAACAAAGGAAAAGATAATCATAGAGCCAAGTTCTGGTAATACTGGAATTGGATTGGCATTAGTTTGTGCAGTAAAGGATTATCAATTAGAAATCGTTATGCCAGAAACAATGTCGATTGAACGTCGTAAGATAATGACGGTTTATGGAGCGAAAATAACATTAACTCCAGGAGATAAGGGGATGAATGGTGCTGAGGATTATGTTAAAGAAATAGTATCTAAAAATCCAGATAAATATTTTTATCCAAATCAGTTCGCAAATGAAAATAATCCTCTTGCACATTATAGATATACTGCCGAAGAAATTATAGAAGATACTGGCGGTGAAATTGATGTATTTGTAGCGGGTTTGGGCACATCTGGAACATTAATGGGTGTTTCTAAACGATTAAAAGAATATAATCCAAATATTAAGGTTATTGCAGTGGAACCTACTCCTAATGCTCCTATTCAAGGTTTAAAAAGCTTGGAAACCTCTTATATTCCAGAGATTTATGATGAATCGAGAATAGATGAGAAAATATTTGTTTCTATGGATGAAGCAGAACACGCATCTCGTATGTTAGCGCTACAAGAGGGTATTTTTTGTGGTATCAGTTCGGGAGCAGCTATACACGTTGCGCTCACAACAGCTAATAAAATAGATTCCGGAACTATAGTCGTTCTTTTACCAGATGGAGGTGAAAAGTACATCTCTGATCCAATATTCACTCCAGAAAAGTGTCTAGAATGTACAATGAAGTGTAAAATTACTACACTATGGGACACTGATTATATAAAATCTATTTCTGAATGGTGGGAATCTAAATAAATCCTATTTTTATATTAATTTCAAAATAATAATGTAGAAATTTTTAAAAAGTTACTAAAATAAGATTTAAATATATACAAGGCAATCTAAAAAATAATGAAGTCAGAAAAAGAAATCGATAAAGATCATCTTTTAGATTATATAAAAAAAGCAATTAAATTGCTGTGTGAAAAGAATATCTCTGACCTTGTTGTTTTATCATCTTATAAGATAAATTCTGTATTAAAGGAGAATTATGGTATTGACATAAAAGTCGATAAAATAGGGAGACTCTTAAGTAATATTGCTAAACGTAATCAATTGAAAAGACTCAATACTAATATTCCTAAATACAAATTAAAGATATCTAATTTTTCCAGTTTAAAATTCTTTTAAAATGCTTTATTCTTTATTTTTTGGCTTATGAAACTAATATAAAAATATTTTAAAAAAAAATTCGAATCTATCTACTATTTCTTTAATGAATTGATAATTTTTTGTAATTTTTGAGAAGCTTTATTCATTTGTAAATAAAGTTCCTTAATTCCATTCAGTTCTGTATTCAATTTTTCAATATCATTTGTAAAGTTCTGTTCCAAGGAAGAGACATCTGCTGATACGATATTCTCTATCTCGTTAGAAAAACTCTCTAACTCATTTGAGATTGTCGAGATTTTTTCTATAGAGTTGTTTATCTTTTCCTCCAATTTAAATGTTATATTGTTAGTATTATTAATTTCTTCTGAAATTCCTTTAATATTATTTTCGATTTTATTTAAGATATTATTAGAATTACTTTCCACAAGATTTTTTAAATCGTTTGATATTTCATCTTTAGATATAGAAAATTGGGTTTTTAAATCCTTTTGAGCGTCAATTCGATCATCCACGTATTTAGTTATATTTTCTTTGAAGTTGTTTGAAATTTCATCTAAATTCCTTTTAAACCAAGTTTCCACTTTAGACATTCCATTAGAAATCTTATTTTTCATAATACTTGTTGCATTTCTTATAAGTTTCGAGCCTATCAATGATCCCTCTTTAATATCTTTAGTCCAATTACCTAATTGAGATTTAAAGTTGTCCATAAATATATCTGCGAATTTTGAAGCCCCTTCTTGAAATCCTGATATTATTGGCTCAACTTCAAGCAAAGTTTCTTCTGGTGCAGGGATCTCTTGAAGTTCACTCGGAGTTGGTTCTGTTAATTCGTTGATTTCTTTGATTAAGATTGG